>NZ_SMKP01000359.1:0-3535 GCF_004349015.1 Nonomuraea diastatica | reverse complement strand
GCCGTTCGTAGGCGGCGGGCGGGGTGAACGGGCAGCCACGCTTGACCGGCAGTTCCGGGTCGGTGCGTTCACCGGTAACGCTGCTCGGCATGAAGGGCCTCCTGGTAGGGGATCGGGCTGGATCTGTTCGGGGCTGTTTGGGGATGATGCCAGACGCGGTGTCTGGTCAGGTGGCTGTTTCGTCGCTGGTGTTCATCGCAGGGTGAGTGGGGTCTCCGATGCGATGCGGGTCAGCTTCTGCGGGTTGCGGACGTAGTAGAGGTCGGTGATGCGGGCGTCCTCGACCCGGACCGCTATGACGCCGTCGATCTCGCCGTCCACGCGGAGCAGGAGTGCCGGGTTGCCGTTGACCACGGTGGGCTCGCTGGTGAGCGCGATCCGGGCTTTGCCGAGGCCCTCGACGATCATGCGGGCCACCTTGTCGGCTCCGGTGATCGGCCGCGGCGCGGCCTGCTTGACGCCGCCGCCGTCGCTCACCAGGACGACCTGCGGGGCCAGCACGTCAAGCAGGCCCTGCAGGTTATTGGTTTCCAACGCGCGCTGGAACGACTCCAACACCGCCCGGGCCTGGCTCGGGGAGACCACCTCGCGCGGGCGGCGTGCCTCGACGTGCCGGCGGGCGCGGTGCGCGATCTGCCGGACGGCCGCGGGGGTCTTGCCGACGGCGGCCGCGATCTCCTCGTGACTGACACCGAAGACCTCGCGCAGCACGAAGACGGCGCGTTCGGTGGGGGACAGCGTCTCGAGTACGAGCATGAGCGCCATCGACACGCTCTCGGCGAGCTCGACGTTCTCGGCCACGTCCGGCGCAGTGAGCAGCGGCTCAGGCAACCAGGAGCCGATGTAGTCCTCCTTACGGCGCCGAAGGGTGCGCAGCCGATCCAGCGAGCGCCGGGTGGCGATCCGCACCAGATAGGCCCGCTGGTCGTGCACCTGCCCAAGGTCGACCTTGACCCACCGCAACCAGGTTTCCTGCAGGGCGTCCTCGGCGTCGGCCGCCGAGCCGAGCATCTCGTAGGCGACGGTGAACAGCAGGTTGCGGTGGACGAGGAATGCCTCGGTCGCCGGATCCATCCGGCCGCCACCAGCCATCGACTCGGCTGCGCCCGTCGTGGCATCCCCGCGCTCGTTCATACCTGCCTCCTGCCCGTTCACCCGGCAACTCCTGCTCCATACACAAGGCGCCGGCGCCCACCGCTGTGTGACACCCGTGATCGGTGACCCACGTCATATGACCGCACTGTCACAAAGTTCGGGGCGCCGACGCCGCATGGTCAGCAGGCCACGCGAACGATCCGCGCGGCACACAACTCCCCGAACGATCACCTTGGCCCCGTTACGTGGTGACCACCGCGCAACCGCCATCGCAGAAGGAGCGCAAAGACATCATGAGCAAGGTCTGGTTCGTCACCGGTTCGTCGCGCGGCCTGGGCCGCAACTTCGTCGAGGCCGCCCTGTCGCGCGGCGACAAGGTGGCCGCGACCGCACGGACCACCGCAAGCCTGGACGATCTGGCCGCCGCCTACGGCGAGGCGGTGCTTGCGCTGGAGCTGGACGTGACCGACAAGGCCGCCGTCTTCGAGAGTGTCAAGCGGGCCGCCGAGCACTTCGGCCGTCTCGACGTCATCGTCAACAACGCCGGCTACGCCCAGGTCGGCACGATCGAGGAGCTGACCGAGCAGCACCTGCGCGACCAGCTGGAGACCAACCTGTTCGGCGCGGTATGGGTGATCCAGGCCGCGCTGCCCTGCCTGCGCGAGCAGGGCTCGGGGCACATCATCCAGCTGTCCTCGGCGGCCGGGCTCATGGCGATGCCGCTCAGCGGCGCCTACAGCGCCTCCAAGTGGGCCCTGGAAGCCGTGAACGAATCCCTCGCCCAAGAGGTCGCCGAGTTCGGCATCAAGGTGACCGTGATCGAGCCCGGCGGCTTCGCCACCAGGGACGGCAAGAACCCCGACCCCCTCAACAACGGCCACCTGGCCGAGCCCGACCCGGTCTACGACGGCCTCCGCCAGCGGATCGCCGCGTTCGCGGGAAAGCAGCCCGCCGGCGACCCTGCCGCCGCCGCCCAGGCACTCCTCACAATCGTCGACTCCGGCAACCCGCCCCTGCGGGTGCTCTTCGGGCAGGGCTTCTACCCCATGCTCCAGCAGGTCTACGCCGACCGGCTCACGACCTGGGCCGACTGGCAAGAGCTTTCGGCGCAGGCTCACGGCACCCCCGACCAAGAACATCGGTGACCCAGGGCCGAGCCAACTCACCACAAGCACGCCAACCGACAGGAGCGCCACATGAAGCACCGCATCGTCGTCCTCGGCGCCGGCTATGCCGGAGCCTACGCGGCCGGCAACCTGGCCCGCCGGCTGTCTTCGAAGGACACCGAGATCACCGTGGTCAACGCCGTGCCGGACTTCGTCCAGCGAATGCGGCTGCCCCAGCTGGCGGCCGGCCAGGAGATCGAAGCTCCCAAACTCGCCGACGTCTTCGCGCACACGGGGATACGGCTGCGCCTGGCCCGCGTCACCGCCGTCGACCCCGAGCGCCAGGTCGTCACCGTGGCCGACAGCGGCGGCGGCGAACTCGGCTACGACACGCTTGTCTACGCCCTCGGCAGCCACGTCGCCGACCACGGCGTCCCCGGCGTGGCCGAGCACGCCTTCGACGTCACCGGCCGTCCCTCGGCACTGCGCCTGCGCGAACGCCTGGACAGCCTGGACAGGCGCGGCGAAGGCGGGAACGTACTGCTCGTCGGCGACGGGCTGACCGGCATCGAAACCGCCACCGAGATCGCCGAAGCCCGGCCCGCCCTGTCAGTGACACTCATCGCCCGCGGCGAACTGGGCGCCCGGCTCTCCACCGGAGCCCGCGGCCACCTGCGCCGGGCCTGCGACCGGCTGGGCATCACCGTCGTGGAGCACACCAGCGTCCAAGCCGTCGAAGCGACGCGGGTGCTGTGCGCCGACGGCACCACCCTGACATCCGACGCGACCGTGTGGAGCGCCGGGTTCGCGGTCAACCCCATCGCCGCCGCCGGCGGGCTGGAGGTCACCGGCAACGGTCAGATCGTCGTCGATCGCACCATGCGGTCGGTCTCGCACCCGAACGTGTACGCCATCGGCGACAGCGTCTACGCCATCGGCGACAACGGCCGGCCACTGCCGATGTCCTGCGCCTCGGCCGGCTACACCAGCCGGCAGGCCATCGAGGCGATCGTGGGACACCTGACCGGCCGCACGATCGCCAACACCAAACTGGTCTACACCTACAACCACATCAGCCTCGGGCGGCGGGAGGGGATCCTGCAGATGGTCGACGACGAAGGGCGGGCAAAGCCGACGTACAAGGGCGGCCGCAAAGGCGCGCACATCAAGGCGGGCATCCTCAAGATGGCTCTGTGGGCCACCTCACACCCCACCTACGGCCTGCCCAAACGCAAGCACCGCCTGGCCACCGCACCGGACACGATCGCCGAGAAGGTAGGCCGCGTAGCCGCCTCGTAGAGCGCGGCCCGCGCGGACAACACCGCCACTGATCG
>NZ_SMKP01000358.1:0-3553 GCF_004349015.1 Nonomuraea diastatica | reverse complement strand
GGGCGGGGGGTGTGGCCGTCGGGCAGCGACAGGGGCGGCACGGGCACGGCCTGCTCGCTGGCGATGCCGAGCGCCTGCCGGCTGGTGGCGAGGATGCGCAGGTCGCCGGCGGCGCGCAGCAGGGTCTCGGCGAGGACGGCGCATTCGTGCACGAGGTGTTCGCAGTTGTCGAGGATGAGCAGGGCCTGCTTGTCGTGCAGGTGGTCGGTGAGCACGTCGATGGGGGACGCGGCGGTGTGGCCGCGGATCTCCAGGGCTTCGACGACGCTCTCGGCGAGCAGGCCGGGCTGGTGCAGGGAGGCGAGTTCGACGAGCCATACGCCGTCGCGGAAGGAGCGGCGCACGTCCTGGCCGACGCGCAGGGCCAGGCGGGTCTTGCCGACGCCGCCGACGCCGGTGAGGGTGACGGCTCTGGATGCGGCCAGGAGTTTTCTGACCTCGGCCACTTCGTGCCGACGTCCGATGAAGCTGGTCACCTCTGCCGGGAGCCTGTCCGTGCGCTGCCCCCTGGAGGTGGTGGTCGTCACCGCTGTCATGGTGTGTGGCGCGACCGGCCGGCGGGTTTGCGTGGCGCCGGAGCCGTGTCGTCGTAACCCACAGTATGTGCCGGCCGCTGCTGCTGGGTGCCTGGTCAGGGGCACGTAGCCGGTTTTTGACCCTCTCATGGCGGTGTCGTGGTTCATGGGGTGGTGTGCCAGGGGCGCAGGGCGTCGAGGTGGTGTCGCCGGCCGATCGCCACGAGGTTGGAGCGGTAGAGGCCGATCGTGCCTGGGGCGTCGAGTCCGGCGCGGGTGGCGGGCCGCAGTACCTTGTCGAGTTCGTCGATGAGGAAGACCCAGGGGTAGCGGGCGAAGACGAGGTCGAGCAGTTCGCCGGCGGAGCAGCCGCAGTTGGCCTGGAGCTGGGGGTGGAGTTCGAACAGCAGGGTGGGCTGTGCGGTCAGGGTGTCGGCGGCGCCGTGCAGGACGAAGCCTTCGTAGCCTTCGACGTCGATTTTGATGATGTCGGGCGGGGCGAGGCCGTGGCGGGCGAGGTAGGCGTCGATGGAGGTCATGGGGATGGTGACGGTGCCGGTGGGTGTGCCGACGTTGGCCGCCGCGGCGGAGTGTTTGCCGGACTGCTCGCCTGACAGGTGCACGGTCAGGTCGCCGGGTGCGGCGCCCACGGCGACCGGTTCGATGGTGACGCGGGCGGTCAGGTCGTTGCGGTCGACGTTGCGCCGCAGGTAGCCGATGTTCTCGGGCACGGGTTCGAAGGCGATCAGGGTGCCGTCGGGCGGCAGGTGCGCGGCGCCGGTGCAGGCGTAGACGCCGATGTTGGCGCCGATGTCGAGGATGGTGCGGCTCGCGGCGGCCAGTCGTTCGAACAGGGTGACCTCGAACTCCTCGTAGTAGCCGGCCGAGACCGAGGGCATGATGGTGGCGTCCCAGGTGGGGCCGGTGAGCACGACGCCGCGGTAGCGGGCTTCCGCGTCGTGGTCGGAGGTGGTGACGCCCAGCCGGAACACCGTGTGGTAGAGGCGGTTGACCAGGGGGAGGCGGCGGACGCTCCGGCCGCGGAGCAGGATGCGGGTGATCTTGCTGCGGTTGGCGGCTCTGGCCGCTCGCATGACCGTGATGGCGGCTTTCTTGCGGAGGCGTTTGCTGGAGGTCATGGTGTGAGTCTGGTGCAGGCGGCGGCCTGATGAGCGCCAATGCCGGGATTGATTGCGGCTGGGCGGGCGGCGGCCGGTCAGCAGGCCTGGGCCTCGAGCGTCAGGGTGTCCTCGGCGGCCAGTTGCGGCAGCGGCAGGTCGAACCAGACACGCTTGCCGCGCCGGGTGCGGCTGCTGCCCCAGCCGGAGGCGAGGGCCTCCACCAGTTGCAGGCCGCGTGAGCTCTCGTCCTCGTGGCCGGCCGTGCGCAGGTGGGGCAGGTCGGGGCTGGCGTCCTCCACCTCGCAGCGCAGCAGGTCGCCGGTGAGCGACAGGCGTAGCCGGATGAGGCCGCGGGCGTGGCGTACGGCGTTGGTGACGAGTTCGCTGACCAGGAGCTCGGCGGCTTCGCTGCCGTGCGGCAGGCCCCAGGCGAGCAGTTGCGCGCGTACGGCGTGGCGGGCGCGCGGCACCGACGCGGATCGTGGCGGCAGGGTCCACGAGGCCGCCGCGCTCACCGTGCCCGCCCGGCGCAGGCGGCTCCGGCGGGGATGACGCTGCGGCCGTCGGGCAGCAGTTCGCCGGTGTCGTCGAAGAAGACGACCCCGTTGCACAGCAGCCCCCATCCCTGCTCGGGGTGGTATGCCACGAGGCGCGCGGCCTCGCGGCCGGCGGCGCCCGCGGAGGGACAGGGTGGCTGATGCTGGCACATGACTTCGATCCTCGCTTCCCGCTTCCCAGCGGATTGAGCTCACGTGACCAGACTGGTGCCTCCACCCACCCAAGAAGGAGGTGAAAAATCCCCATATGAGTACCTGTTTCCGCGTAGGTAGGTACCCGAATCCCCAGCTCAACCCCACCATGACAGGCTTGACCCTCACCCAACGTCACCTTGCAAGATGGAACCATGAGCTTCTCCGTAGGGCAGGTCGCCAGACTCGCCGGCATCACTGTGCGCACCCTGCACCACTACGACGAGATCGGCCTGCTCACCCCCGGCGAACGCACCCACGCCGGCTACCGCCGCTACACCGACGCCGACCTCGTCCGCCTGCAGCAGATCCTGCTCTACCGCGAGCTCGGCTTCGGCCTCGACGAGATCGCCGTCATCCTCGACGCACCCCACACCGACGAGCTCACCCACCTGCGCCGCCAGCACGAGCTCCTCACCCGCAAGGCCGAACGCCTGCACGAGGTCATCGCCGCCGTCGAACGCTCCATACAGGGCCGCACCCACAACATCGCCCTCACCCCCCAGGACCGCTTCGAAGTCTTCGGCGACTTCCAGCCCGAAGACCACGACCCCGAAGTCGAACGCCGCTGGGGCGACACCGAAGCGTACGCAGAAAGCCGCCGCCGCATCGCCACCTACACCAAAGCCGACTGGCTCGAACAGAAGGCCGAGGCCGCCGCCATCACCGACGACCTCGTCGCCGCCTGCAAAGCCGGCCTGCCCGCCGACGGCGAACACGCCATGGACCTCGCCGAACGCCACCGCGGCCACATCAACCGCTGGTTCTACCCCTGCACGCACGAGATCCACCGGTGCCTCGGCGACCTGTACGTCGACGACCCCCGCTTCCGCGCCACCTTCGACGATCTGGTCCCCGGCCTGGCCGGCTACGTCCGCCAGGCCATCCACGCCAACGTCCGCCGCGCCTGATCCCATACATGCCCTTGCGGGTATATAGCCGGGTGGGTATATTCGCCGCCATGCGCTTCGACGTGCTGGCCGACCCCGCCCGACGCCAGATCCTCGACCTCCTCCTCCAACGCCCCCACCTCGTCGGCGAACTCACCCACCACCTCGGCCTCACCCAACCCGGCACCAGCAAACATCTGCGAGCCCTGCGCGAAGCCGGCCTCGTCACCGTCCGCAAAGACGCCCAACGCCGCTGGTACGAACTCCGCGCCCAAACC
>NZ_SMKP01000357.1:0-3584 GCF_004349015.1 Nonomuraea diastatica | reverse complement strand
CTGTGGCCCCGCGTGGCCCCCCTCATCAGATGAGGCGTGGCCCCCTTCGTGGCCCCCCTCAATCCAAGATCGAAAACTTTCGCGGATGCATCCCACGCGCAGCCGTGCGCGCGAGCCTGCCCGCACCCACCCACCACTCGGAAGGACACCCCGGACGTGAACCCGCTGCGACTTCCCTCAGCCGAATGGCGAGCCCTGCGCTACCTGGCCACCTACAGCGTCACCGCTACCCGCGTCGGCTTCCGGGCCACGCAGCTTCGCGAGCACACCGGCGCCGACCGCGCCGATCTGGTGGCTCTGGCCGACCTCCGATACATCACCGGTCGACTCCACAAGACACAGCAGGCCTACCCGATCTGTATGCAGACCGCTGATAACCCTCTGCTTCGCATCCACCTGACCAAGGCAGGCAAGGCCGCCGCTGATCGCCTGGACGCCCCCTACCGCGCTCTGTGCCACCTGCGCGCCCACGGATCTCTCCCGCTCGCCACGCTCCAGCACGACGCCAGCGTCGGACCCGACACCCTGACCGAGCTCGAAGCCCTCGGCTACATCGAGACCGCCCCCACCGGCCACCAGATCACCATCACCAGCGCCGGCCGCCGCTACGCCCACCCCCACGACAAGGACCGGCGATGACCAGCCCATCCATCCTCACCACGCTCGCGACCGTCGCGCTCTGCCTGACCGCCGCGGCGCTGACCGTGCTCATCCTCCTGGCCTCCTACCGGGCAAGCCTCAAGCGGCACCCCTACACCGACTGCCGCCGCTGCCAGGGCACCGGCGAACGCCGCTCCCGCCTGTTCGCGCACTCCTTCGGCTACTGCCCCGACTGCACCGGCACCGGCTACCGGCCCCGCCTCGGAGCCCGCCTGCTCAACGTCCGCTGACCGTTACCCGCACCGGGAGATCACGACCATGACCACCACCCCGACGACGCCCACGCCCACCGTGCCCGCCGACGGCGAGGTCACCACCGGCGCCGTCCTGCTCGCCGAATACGACGCCATCAAGCGCGAGCAGGCCGCCCGCACCGGGCTGCGCGACAACCTGCTGTACGCCACCCTCACCGCCAGCGCCGCCATCGCCGCCCTGACCGCCACCGCCGACCGGACCGAACTGCTCACGCTGCTGCCGCTGGCCTGCCTGGTGCTCGGGTGGACCTACCTGATGAACGACCACGCCATCTCCGCAATCGGCCGCTACGTGCGAACCGACCTACAGCCGCGGCTGACCGGCCTGCTCGCCACGCCCACCCCGCTGTTCGGCTGGGAGCACGCACACCGTCGCGACCGCCGCCGCCTGTCCCGGAAACGGCTGCAACTCGGCGCGGACCTGACGGCGTTCTGCCTGCCTCCGCTGGCCGCCCTGACCGTGCTGTGGACAACCGGTCCCCACCCCCCGGCAGTGCTGGCCATCTCCCTCGCCGAGCTGGCCGCGGTCGCGGTCCTGGCCACCCAGATCATCCGATACGCCGACCTGACACACCCCACCTCCCCGGAGCGCGCCCAATGACGAACCAGACGTCGCGTACCACCGGCGCCACCCGACGCGTCGCATTTCTCGGCGACGGACGCGACGCGTCGGGTCGGACGGCCGCCGAAGACGACCCGTCGCGTACCACCGCGGTGGCGTCCGAACGCGTCGGGCCTGCAGACACGACGTGTCGCCGCTGAACCCGAAACGAGAACCGCATGATCCTCGCTCTCTACGCGGGCCCCGGCGGCATAGATCAGGGCGCGCGCATCCTCGGCATCCGGCAGCCGCTCCACGGCTACGACATCGACGCCGACACCTCCGCCACCGCCACCGCCGCCGGATTCCGCCGCACTCAGGCCAGCGTCCCCGAGCTCGACCCGGAGGACTTCCCCACAGTGACCGGCGCCATCATCACACCGCCCTGCCCACCCTTCAGCCGGGGCGGGCTCGGCAAGGGCATGACGGACTTCCCCGCCATCAGGAACGCGCTGACCCTGCTCGGCGACAACATCGCGGGCATGGTGTCGGATGACGCCTACCAGGCGGCGCTGGCCGACCTGCACGACCCGCGGTCCGCGCTGCTGGTCGAGACGCTGCGGTTCGCGTTCCGCCTCCCCAAGGTGCGGTGGATGGTCGCCGAGCAGGTGCCCGCAGTTGCCCCGCTGTGGCAGGAGATCAGCGCCGAGCTCGCCATGACCACCAACTGGACGTACCTCGCGGTGCTCACCGTGGCCGCGCAAGACCTGGGCGTGGCGAGCTGCCGAACCCGCACCTTCCTGATCGCCACCCGCTCCTACGCGCCCGACCTGACCGGCCTGCCGACGCGGGCGCTGTGGACGACGGGCCGGTTCGCGCCGCCGCGGGACGAACTGCCGCCCGCGGGCCACCGGTTCCCCGCCGCCACAATGGCCGCGGCCATCGGCTGGCCCGCCGGCGAACGCGTCAACACCCGCGGCAACCGGCGCACCAGCGGCGGCAACGAGTTCTCAGCGGACGGGCCCTCCTGGTGCCTGACGAGCAAGGCCCGCTCGTGGAAACGTGTCTCAGACGGCACCCCGCTCACCGCCTCGCAAGCCGGGCTGCTGACCGGCTTCCCCGCGGACTACCCCTGGCAGGGCTCCCGCTCCAAGCAGTTCCTCCAAGCCGCCGACGTCGTCTCACCGCCCGTCGCCGCAGCGGTCCTCGGCTCCACCCTCGGGATCGACTGGCAACCCGCCATCCGCGCCTACCTCGCCAGCATCTACCCCCGCGCCGGCGACGTGCCGCCCGTGCTTCAGTCCAGCCTCTTCGACCTGATCGGAGCCGCCTCATGAGCCCGACCCATCTGGAGCACGGCCAGCCGGTGACGGTGCTGGTTCGTCCCCGCCTCACCCGCAAGGACCTGCCCGCCTCACGGTTCCCGTTCGTTCGGACCAACCCGTACCCCGTCCGCAACGTCCTCATCGAGCGCGCCGACGGCAGCCGTGTGGTCCGGCCATGGCGCGGACTCGTACCGACCAAGGAGGCCCCGTGACCCCGCCCAACCAACTGCGCTACGCCCTGGCCGCCGCCGCCCGCGGCTGGCACGTCTTCCCCGCCGCCGTCGGCGACAAGCCCCCGGTCAAGGGCTTCACCGACTGGGAGACCCGCGCCACCACCGACCCCGACCTGATCCGCCGCTGCTGGTCGCGGGCGCCGTACAACGTCGGCATCGCGTGTGGACCGTCCGGCCTGGTCGTGGTGGACCTCGACAAGCCCAAACCCGGAATGGAGGGGCTTCGCCCCCCGCCCCCCTGGGACCTGCCCGGCGTCACCGAAGGCGCCGACGTCCTGGCACTGCTGTGCGAACGCGCCGGCCAACCCCTGCCGTTCGAGACGTTCACCGTCCGCACCCGGCGCGGCGGCACCCACCTGTACTACACCGCACCCGACGGGGTGAAGCTGCGCAACACCGAGGGGGACCGTGGCGGGCTGGGCTGGCTGATCGACACCCGCGCCTCCGGCGGGTACGTGCTCGGTCCCGGCAGCTTCGTTGACCTGCCGGACGGCACCGGCACCTACGAGGTACTGCACAACGCCACCCCGGCGCCGCTACCCCCCTCCCTGTTCCAGCAGCTTCTACCCAC
>NZ_SMKP01000356.1:0-3600 GCF_004349015.1 Nonomuraea diastatica | reverse complement strand
GTGCCTGCGCCCGTCCAGCCGGATCGCGCCGGTGGTGAACCGCACCGAACACCCGCCACGCCCGCTCCGGTGTTCGGTCTTGAACCGGGGAAACCCCACCTGGGGCCCTTGCGTCTGCCCTGCCGGGAGTCGCGCCAGCCGGTCAGCGCGTCGGCGAGCCGGGCCAGGCCGCAGGCGCAGGCCTCCTTGGAGGTGTCGGCCCACCACGGCGCCACCTGATCTTTGACCTGGTTCCAGCGATTACGCAGTGCGGGCATCGACCATGACAACGCGGGGGTGAGCTGATCGTCGGGCGAGGCCGTAGGAGCGCTCGGCCTCCCGTTGCGCCAGGTTCGCCTTCACCTGGGCCAGGCCCCAGTTGAACGCGACCCGCACCGCCCCGCAATGCGAGGCCAGCGCTGCGGCCCGACGCGGGGTCGGATCCAGCGCGACCGGTACGCCTGCACGACCTGCACCACCATCACCTCTCTCGCTCTTCGAAAGTTCGCCCGAATCACGGTAGAGGCTTGATCGTACGCTAAGTAATGGTTCGCATGCACAAAGTAAGATCTTGGGGCCGTGCGGACGTATGTGCCGAGAGGGCTGCCCAGGTAAGAGCTTGGCAGGAACCTGAGAAACACTGATAAAAGTTTCCAGCGGTTACCAACCCTCCGTGTCCGGTCGATTTCACTTCGATCACATAACTTGACTCCAGATCTAATACTTCGCAAGGCTCTCTTGTGTATCGGGGGACGTCCAACCGATCTTGGAGCCTTCACATGGCAAGAGCGCGACGTCTCGTGGCCGGCGCGATGACCGCCTTCGCGATCGCGGGCGCGAGCCTGGCAGCAGGCCTCAGCCCTGCCTCCGCCTCGTCCGACGATCTGCTGCCGGTCGAGCTGCCCACCTGCCTCCTCCCGCTGCCGATCCTCTGCGACGAGCCCTCCGGCGAGCCCGTGCCCGAGCCGGCGCCGGACGAGCACGAGTCCGAGGAGTCCTGGTCGCACGAGCCGAAACCGGCTGACTCCTGGCCGGGAACGGTGGAATCCGGCGAACCGTGGCGTCCGGCCAGCGAACACGAGCACCGGGTTCCTGAGGGGCATCCGGAAACCGGGGGCGGAGCGCTCGCGTCCGGCGAGCCGGTGTGGCCGTTCGCCCTGGGCGGGACGGCGCTGCTGGCCGGAGCCGGGCTCGCCGGGCTCGCGATCCGGCGCCGCAAGGGTGTCGCCTAGAGTGGCCGGACCCGCTGAACCCGCCGGATCCACTGCGGGCCGCGCGCCGGGACAGCGGACGATCGTGCTGGTCGCGACGGTCGTGTCGCTGGCCGGAGTGCTGCTCATCGGGCTCGGGCTCAGCGGCATCGTGGGCGGCGATCCGGAGCCCGTCGCCTCCGTACGTCACGAGTCGACGGCACCAGCCGGCGGCCTGCCGCTCACGGACGTGCCGCTGTCCAAGGTGGCCGAGCCCATGCGGGCCGCCCGGCCCACGGCCGTCTACATCCCGTCGATCGGCGTGGCCGCGCCGCTCATGGAACTGGGACTGGACGCCGGCGGCGCCATCGAGAACCCGCCGTTCGACCCACCGAACCAGGCCGGCTGGTACCGCTACGGGCCCGTCCCCGGCCAGCGCGGCGCAGCCGTGATCACCGGCCACCTGGACACCAGGACCGGCCCCGCCGTCTTCGCGCGCCTGAAGAACGTCAAGCGCGGCGACCAGGTGCAGGTGGTGCGCGCCGACCGCTCGGTGGCCGTCTTCGTCGTCGACAAGGTCGAGCACACCCCGAAGCGGCGCTTCCCCGCGAAGAAGGTCTACGCCAGCCTCTCCTACCCGGGGTTGCGGCTGGTGACCTGCGGCGGGGCCTTCGACCGGCGGGCGCACAGCTATGAGGACAACACGATCGTGTACGCGCACCTGGCGGCGCCGTACTACCCCGGAGGCTGATCACGGCGAAAAATCATTCGCTGCCGCCAGGCCACGACCGTTACCCTCGCTGCTGTCCGAACAGTGACGTCTGTGGGCCGTCGTGCCCAGGAAGTGGGGGATGAATGCCTGTCGTCGCGCCACGCGCGCCTCGCCGTACCACGGGCGGCTCCTGCCTCTGAGGTCTCCTCTGACCTGCCGGACCCGCCTGCCGTATCCAGCGTGCCCGCGAGGCCCGCTTGGCGCACCTTGCTGCTCATTCATGATCCATTCGGCAAGGAGTACCCAGGTTGTCCACCCATCGTTCCATCACGACCACCGAGACCTTCTCGTGCGTACGCTGCGGCCTGACCGTGACCGTGCACGCTCCCGACGGCACCCGGCGCAACCACTGCCCGAGCTGCCTGCACTCGCAGCACGTCCTCGACCAGGTGGAAGGCGGCCCGTCGGAGTGCGGGTCGCGGATGATCCCGATCTCGATCGCCGTCCTGCGCACCGGCGACTGGATGCTCATCCACCGCTGCACCCGGTGCGGTGAGCTGACGTCCAACCCCATCTGCGGGGACGACAACCAGCTCATCCTCATGCGCATGGCCGTACGGCCGATCGCGCAACCGCCGTTCCCGCTCGAAGCGTTCGGCGACCTCTGATGCCGCGCAGGAGAACGGACCAGGAACGGCCGCAACGGCGCAAGGCATGCCAGCAGGCCCCCGGCGACGCGTTCCGCTGCGTCGGGTGCCGCCTTGACGTGCCGGTGATCGCGCCGGGCACCGCGCACCGTAACCACTGCCCGCACTGCCTGACCAGCCTGCACGTCGACCACCGGATCCCCGGCGACAGGCGGGCCGCTTGCCGGGGCCGGATGGCGGCGCTGAGCGTCAGCGTCCGCCAGGACGGGGAGTGGCTGATCATCCATCACTGCCAGTCCTGCGGAGAGCTCAGCGCCAACCGCATCGCGGGCGACGACAACGCGCTGGCGCTGCTGCGCATCGCCATCCGCCCGCTGTACGACACCCGACTGCCGGTCAGCGCCCTGCTGGCCCTCTGACGGGTCCGCGATCAGGGTCTCCGTACCTCGTCCGTACGGAGGCCCCCGCGTTCTGTCGGCCCGTGGCGTTACGCTTCCCGCGTGGTCAGCGAACACGATCTGCACCTCGGCGACGGCCGCACACTCCACGTGTACGACACGGGTCCGGCAGCGGCCGGCGATGGGCCGGTCGTCCTCTGGCACCACGGCACCCCCAACATCGGCTCGCCGCCGGCGCCGCTGTTCCCGGCCTCCGAGCGGCTCGGCATCCGCTGGGTGGCGTACGACCGTCCCGCGTACGGTGGCTCCACGCCGTCGCCCGGCCGGGACCTGGCCTCGGCGGCCGGATACGCGTCCAGGGTCGCCGACGAGCTGGGCATCGGCAGGTTCGCGGTGATGGGCCATTCGGGGGGCGCCTCGCACGCTCTGGCCTGCGGAGCCCTGCTGCCCGATCGGGTCAGGGCCGTGGTCTGCGTGTCAGGGCCGGCCCCGTACGGCGCGGACGGTCTCGACTGGTTCGCGGGCATGTCGGTCTCCGGCCAGGCGTCCCTGCGCGCAGCCGTCGCTGGCCGCGCGGCGAAGGAACGGCACGAGGCGGCGGCCGCATACGACCCGGAGATGTTCACCCCGGCGGATCACGACGCACTGGGCGGCGACTGGTCGTGGTTCGGCAG
>NZ_SMKP01000355.1:0-3760 GCF_004349015.1 Nonomuraea diastatica | reverse complement strand
GGCAGCGTCAGAGGTGTATAAGAGACAGGTCCGGTGCGGACTCCTGGCCGGGGGACCGCCCAGGGATCTGCGCGTGGACCCGGCCAGGAGTCCGCACCGGACAGGGGCACGCCCGGCACAGGAGGTGATGTGGCGTGACGCTGACCTCCCCCATCTGGTTGCTGCTGCTCATCCCCGTGGCGCTGCTCGCCGTCGCCTACGTGCTCATGTCGCTGCGCCGCAGTGCGTACGCCGTCCGGTTCACCAACCTCGACCTGCTCGACAGGGTGGCTCCGAGAAGCCCCGGGTGGCGCAGGCACCTGCCGGCGGCGGCGCTGCTGCTCATGTTCGCGCTGGTGGTCGTGGGCTTCGCCAGGCCGACGGCCGAGGTGCAGGTGCCC
The DNA here is from genome assembly GCF_004349015.1 of Nonomuraea diastatica. Taxonomy (NCBI): domain Bacteria; kingdom Bacillati; phylum Actinomycetota; class Actinomycetes; order Streptosporangiales; family Streptosporangiaceae; genus Nonomuraea; species Nonomuraea diastatica. The sequence goes on along the minus strand of NZ_SMKP01000355.1, from coordinate 3,380 downwards.
AGGGAACGGGCCACGATCATCGTGGCGTTCGACGTGTCGGCGTCCATGAGCGCCACCGACGTCAGCCCCGACCGGTTCTCGGCGGCCCGGCAGGCGGCCAGGCAGTTCGTGGAGGGGCTGCCCGAACGGTTCAACCTGGGCCTGGTGTCGTTCTCATCGTCGGCCTCCGTGGCGGTGCCGCCGACCACGGACCGGCAGGCGGTGCGGAGCGCGCTCGGCCGGCTGAGCACGGCGTCGGGCACCGCGATCGGCGAGGCCGTCTACTCCTCGCTGGAGGCCATCGCCTCGCTCGACTCGGAGGAGGATGCGCCGCCCGCGCACATCGTGCTGCTGTCGGACGGCTCCAACACGACCGGCCGCACGCTGAACGACGCGGCGGCCGAGGCGTCCTCGAAGGGCGTCCCGGTCACGACCATCGCCTACGGCACCGCGAACGGCACCATCAGCCTCTCCGGCCAGGAGATCCCGGTGCCGGTGGACGGTCCCGCGCTGCGCGGGCTGGCCGAGGCGGCGGGTGGCGGGTTCTACGAGGCGGCCAGCGGCAGCGAGCTGCAGGCGGTCTACGAGGACATCGGCACGTCGGTCGGCTACCGCACCGAGCAGCAGGAGGTATGGCAGTGGTTCGTGGCGGCGGGACTGGTCTGCGGGCTGATCGCGGCGGTGACGTCGATGGTGTGGTTCTCGAGGCTGCCGTGAGGGGCATGGGCCGGCCGAGCGGGCCGGAGTTCCGTACGGTGCCGCTCGGCGCCCGCCAGGACCCCGTACAGGGGCCGCCTCCCGTGCCCCGCCCGGTGCCGCCTCCCATGCTCGGCCCGCAACCTCCGGCGCAGCCGCCGCCCGCGCAGGGCCGGCCGCCCGCGCTGGGGCCGCGGCCCGCGCCGGCGGCGGGGAAAGGACGCCTCCTGGTGGTCGCCGCGCTCGTCGCGGCGGTCGCCGGCGGGGCGGCAGGAGTGGCGGGGGGCCGGCTCTCCGGGGTGTCCGAGCCGGCCCCCGTCGCGGCCCTGCCGAGGGTCGCGCCCGCGCCGTCGTCCAGCCTGACCGGGCTGAGCGCGACGGCGGCGCGGGTGTTGCCCAGCGTGGTCTCCGTGGAGGCCGGCAGCCGGGGCGGGTCCGGCTTCGTGGTGGACGGGCGCGGCCACATCCTCACCAACGCGCACGTGGTCGGCGGCAGCACCCTGGCGACCGTGGTGCTGAGCGACGGCCGCAGGCTGAGCGCCCGCGTGGTCGGCGCGGACGACGACGAGGATCTGGCCGTGCTGGCGGTCGACTCCCCCGGCGACCTGACGCCCGCCACCCTCGGCCGGTCGTCCGGCCTGTCCGTCGGCGACCAGGTGCTGGCCATCGGCTCGCCGCTGGGCCTTTCCGGCACGGTCACCGCGGGCATCGTCAGCGCCCTGGACCGGGAGGTGCGGCTGGGCGGGGCGCGGCGCACGGCCGTGCAGACGGACGCGTCCATCAACCCGGGCAACTCGGGTGGGCCGCTGGTGAACGACAGGGGCGAGGTCGTGGGGGTGAACACCGCCATCGCGGCCGGCCGAGGAGGCGGGAACATCGGCATCGGCTTCGCCATCCCCATCGACCGGGCCGCGCCCATCGCGGAACGCATCATGCGAAATTAGGGTCGAAAGCATGCGACTGCTTGTGGTGGAGGACGAGGAGGACCTGGTCGACGCGTTGCGGGTCGGCCTCGCCCGCGCGGGGTACGCGGTGGACGTGGCCTACGACGCGCCGTCCGCGCACGAGAAGTTGCAGGTCAACACGTACGACCTGGTCCTGCTCGACCTGAACCTGCCCGGCGGCGACGGCTTCCAGCTCTGCCGCACCGTGCGCGCGGCGGGCCAGGGGGTGCGGATCATCATGGTGACCGCGCGCGACCGGCTCGACGACCGCGTCCGCGGGCTCGACGAGGGGGCGGACGACTACCTGGTCAAGCCGTTCGCCTTCCCCGAGCTGCTGGCCCGGGTACGGGCGCTGCTGCGCAGGGAGAGCGGCGGCACCTCCGTGCTCGAGGTGGGCGGGCTGCGCATCGACACGGCCAGGCTGGAGGTGTCGCTGGACGGCAGGTCGCTGGCGCTCACCCCCAAGGAATACGGCGTGCTGCACTACCTGATGACCAGGCCGGGCTACGTCGTGTCCAGCGAGGAGCTGCTCGAGCACGTCTGGGACGAGCACGCCGACCCGTTCACCAACACCGTGCGCGTCACGGTCGGCAACCTGCGGCGCAAGCTCCAGGAGGACGGCCTGATCGAGACGGTGATCAGCCGGGGCTACCGGCTCAAGGAGCCGACATGATCCACACCATCCGCTTCCGGCTCACCGTGCTCTACTCGGGCCTGCTGTTCGTGCTGGCCGCGCTCGTGCTCGGCGGCATCTATTACGCCGTCTCGAAATCCACCGACCAGCGCCCTTACACCACCGAGTACGCCAAGGCCTACTCGGGCGACCAGTACCTGGGCAAGCGCGAGGTCGTCTTCGTCCAGGAGGTCGAGAACGCGGTCAACGTCAAGACGCTGGCCACGCTGCGCGACTATTCGCTGGTCACGCTGGTCGGGCTCTATCTCGCCAGCCTGGGCATCGGCTGGGTGCTGGCCGGCCGCGTGCTGCGTCCCGTCAGGTCGATCACCCGCACCACGGAGGAGATCCAGGCCACCGACCTGGCCCGGCGCATCAAGCTGGACGGGCCGCGCGACGAGCTCAAGGACCTTGCCGACACCATCGACACCATGCTCGACCGGCTGGAGGAGGCGTTCAGCGCGCAGCGCCAGCTCATCGACGACGCCTCGCACGAGCTGCGCAGCCCGCTGACGATCATCCGGGCGAACGTGGACGCCGTGTTGTCCGCCCCCGACGCCAGCGACGAGGAGCGCACCAGGGCCGTGGCCATCGTGGACCGCGCGACCACCCGCATGACGAGGCTCGTCGAGGACCTGCTGGCCAGCGCCAGGCGCCAGGGCACGGCGTTCGCCGACGCCGATCTCGACCTGGCCAGGGTGGCGGCGGAGGCGTGCGAGGAGCACACCACCCCGGCCGCCGCCCGGCACGTGCGGATCACCCGCGACCTGGGTTACGGCCTGGACATGACCGGCGACTCCGACGCGCTGCGCCGCGCCGTGGCCAACCTGCTCTCCAACGCTGTGCGCCTCTCGCCGCCCGGCGCCACGATCCGCGTGGCGGCGGGACGCGCTGAGGGCTGGCTGTGGGTGGCGGTCCGCGACGACGGGCCCGGACTGGGGGAGGAGGACCGGCAGCGCGTCTTCGACCGCTTCTGGCGCGGCGAGGCCAGCCGCCGCGACCGCCACACGGGGCTCGGTCTGGCCATCGTCCGCCAGATCGTGGAGTCGCATGGAGGGCGGGTGGCGGTGTACTCGCGGTTGGGGGAG
>NZ_SMKP01000354.1:0-3793 GCF_004349015.1 Nonomuraea diastatica | reverse complement strand
GTTGCGAGGGGTGCGGGTGGGGCTGCACCTGCATGTGGACTTCGACCTGGGCGGCGTGCTGGTCGTCGAGGGGCGCCCGCTGGGCGGGGCGAGCGGCACCGGCGCCGAGTTCGGGCACATGCCGCTGGACGGCGGCGACCGGCCCTGCATGTGCGGGGCGATCGGCTGCTGGGGCATGGACGTCGGCGCGAACGCGCTGCTGCGCCACGTCGGCCTGGAGCACGGCGGCGGCCGGGGACGCGGGCAGGCCGAACGCGTGCTGGCCACGAGCGAGGAGGCGGTGGCGGCCAGCGCCGCCGCGCTCGGCCGCGGGATCGCGGCCCTGGTGAACGCCCACGATCCCGAGGTGGTGACCCTGTCGGGCCACGGCGTGGAGCTGGCGGAGCGCGCGGGCGGGATGCTGCTGCGGGCCTGCGAGCCCCGCCTCATGGCGATCCGCCGCGACCCCACGCCCAGGATCGAGGGGTCGGCTCTGGGCTGGCGCGGGGCGCTGCTGGGCGCCATGGAGTCGGTCTTCGACGCTTTCCTGACTCCCGGAGGGCTCGAAAGGTGGCGGGAAGACCACCCTGACCAGGGTCGCGACACGCCCGGCAGGCGAAATGTGACGCATTCCACCCCGCAGGGGGATAAGCCGCTATAGCGCTTCCCGCATCCGAACACGTTTGCGATCTTGTACGTCCCCTGCATGCGGACGGTACAGCGGCGAGGATCCGCCGAGCTGGAGCACCATGATCCGGGCGGCGGAACGCGTGAACCGGGAGCTCACGCCCCCATGGCACAGGCGGCCGTGACGCGGGCGTTCCGGACGTGGGCGGCGGCCTAAGTCGGGCCCGCGGACGGTGCGGGACGTCTGGCGTCTTCCCAGCGTATGGAGGGTGCGGAGGTGTGCCCGCGCCGGGCGGGGCGCGTACCTCGCCGGCCCTGCGCAGGAGGACCGCGGAACCGGCGGGGCCGGCGGCACGCGGCGGCACGCTCTAGGGACCGGCCGGGGACCGGTTCGCCTGCCTCTGAGGTGGCATCCCGCTCCGCGCGGGCTACGGTGAGGAAGAGCGCGTGGTCGGCGGCGTGGGGGCCGGCGAAGGCACGGTCACGCGGGACGCGGCGTGCGCGGAAGCGGCCGCGATGGGGTGGCCGACACGTTGAGCCGGGCGCTTTCCGCAACACGAACCGCTGGTATCCGCCATGATTAGCCACTGCACCACGGGTAACAGAACCCGAACGTAAACTCCCCGAGGAGAGAACAGAGATGGCACTTCCCACTCTCACCCCCGAGCAGCGTCAAGCGGCTCTGGCCAAGGCGGCCGAGGCGCGTGCCGCCCGCACCGCCCTGCTGGCCAAAGTCAAGGCCGGTGAGCTGACGTTCGCTCAGCTGCTCGAGCGCGACGACGACATCGCGAAGAAGATCAAGGTCTCCCAGGCGCTGCGCGCCGTCAAGGGCGTCGGTCCGGCCAAGGCCACCGCGCTGATGGAGGAGGCGGGCGTCGACGAGAAGCGCCGTCTCGGCGGCCTGGGCGCCCAGCAGCGTAAGAAGCTGGTCGACGCGCTCGGCTGACCCCGAGCGGCCAGGTCCGCGCGCAGCGCCGCGCGGACCGGCCAGCCACCCCTCAGCGCGGCCGAGGAGGGACCGGAGAGCGGAGCCGCCCCCGCTCGCCGGCGGGCCGGGGCCGAGGGTGCGGGCGAACCGACAACGACATAAGGGTCAAGACCGCAGGTAGGTCAGCACAGCGAGCACCCGGCGATGCTGGTCGCTGTCCTCCGCGTAGAGGCCGAGCTTGCTGAAGATGTTCCTGATGTGCTTCTCCACGGCTCCGTCACTGATCACGAGCTGCCGCCCGATGGCCGGATTCGACTTCCCCTCGGCCATCAGCCCGAGCACCTCACGCTCACGCGGCGTGAGCTGCGCCAGCGGGTCGTCCTTGCGCCTGCGCACCATCAGCTGGGACACCACCTGCGGATCGAACACGGTGCCGCCGGCGGCCACCCGCCGCAGGCCCTCGAGAAACTCGTCGACATCGACGACGCGGTCCTTCAGCAGGTAGCCGACCGCGCCTCGGGCGTCGGCCAGCAGGTCGTCGGCGTAGGAGACCTCGACATACTGCGACAGGATGAGCACCGGCGCGCCCGGCACCCTGCGCCGCGCCTCGACGGCCGCCCTGAGCCCCTCGTCGGTGAACGACGGCGGCATGCGCACGTCGACCACCGACACGTCGGGCTTGTGCCCGGCGACGGCCTCGACGAGGCCGGGGCCGTCACCGACGGCCGCCACCACCTCGCAGCCGAACTCTTCGAGCAGCCTGACCAGGCCCTCCCTGATCAGGATCGCGTCATCGGCCACGACTACGCGCACGGCACCTCCGCCACGATCGATGTCGGCCCGCCGTCGGGTGACTGGACCGTCAGCTCCCCGTCGACGGCGCGGAGCCGGTCGGCCAGCCCGGCGAGACCATGTCCCTTGGCGACGCTCGCGCCGCCGACACCATCATCCCCGATCGTGAGCATCAGACCATCACCGATGCGGACGAGCTGGACCGTGCAGGTGGTGGCGCGGCTGTGCTTGGCCACGTTCGTGAGAGCCTCGGCGCAGACGAAGTAGACGGCGTTCTCGACCGACGCCTGATAACGCTCGACCGTCTGCACGTCCAGGTCCACCGGGATCGTGCAGCGCCCGGCCAGGGCGGCGAGCGCGGGCGCGAGACCGCGGTCCGACAGGATGGGCGGGGCGATGCCGCGCGAGAGCGCGCGCAGCTCGTCGAGCGTCTCGCGGGTGGCGCCGATCGCCGACTTGAGCGTGGCCTGCGCCGCCTCGGGGTCCTTGGCCAACTGCCGCTGCGCCCTGGACAGCTCCATGGCCAGCGAGACCAGCCGCTGCTGCGGGCCGTCGTGGATGTCGCGCTCCAGCTTGCGCAGCGCGTTGGCCTCCGCTGAGACGGCGGCGGCGCGTCCCTCGGCCAGGTCGTCGATGCGCTCGTGCAGCTCGGCCACGCCGGTGAGCAGCGCCCGGCCGAGCCCGGCCCGCAGCAGCGCCGCCCCGCGCACCATGAACGGCATGAGCACCGTGAAGACCAGGCCGAGGCCGACGTAGAAGACCGAGTTGACGGCGTAGCCGTCGCCGAGGCCGAGCAGCTCGGGCAGCTCTGTGTTGCCGGGGATCCGCGACGTGATGATGCCGTACAGCGGCCAGGTCAGCCCCGCCAGGGGGATCAGCCAGAAGACGAGCGTCAGCACGAACGCCACGATGGCGAACGGCAGACTGACGATACCGTGCAGCAGATCGAGCCAGGACTGCCCGCTGGTCATCGGGTTGACCAGCCGGCGAAACCAGCCCGCGCCGGCCGGGGCCGGCTTGTAGCGGGGCCGCACCGGAGGGCGCTTGAGCACGTCGGACAGCCAGCCGCGCTCCGCGTCGGCGAATCCCCGCGCCATCATCAGCGTGCCGGCCAGGAGCGGCACGCCGAGCCACACGACGAGAGTGCCCGTGCCGGCGGCGAACCCGGCGACCATGAGCACGAAACCTATGACGGTCGTGGGGAAGCCGACCAGCGTGTAACGGGTGTCGAGAAGGACACGCCTCATCAGGGAGCGCATGGCCTCAACCGTATTTCGTCCCGTCGGCCCGGACGAGCGGGTGCACCGGCGTACGGGGGTAGGGCCAGCGCTACCGGAGCCGGTGGTGCGATCTTGACCTCGGCAGGGTGGGCGGCGGCAATGTGCGCGGGCGCCCGCGACGGAAGCCTTGAGTCATCCGTCCCCTGCGAATCGAGGCGCCCCCATGACCGTCCTGCTGTCTCTTATA
>NZ_SMKP01000353.1:0-3809 GCF_004349015.1 Nonomuraea diastatica | reverse complement strand
ATCCGCTGCCTCAAGCGCTACGTCGCCCGCGAAGTCTTCCCGATCATCACCGCAGCACTCTCACCAGCGCGTACTCCGCCCGCTGCGGCTTGACAAACATAGGGGCGTCATCACGCTCGTCCTCCAGCTCCGCACGCTCCTTCTCCCAGGCCGACTTCTCCTTGGCATGCTGCTTGACCAGCTCGGCCCTCTCCCGCCGCAGCCGCGCCAACTCTGGATCTCCACCGCAGACGGACCTCGATGCGCCATACGTAAAGTGTGAAGATTTGTCCGACGAATTTCAGGCGCATGACACTAGCCAATCCAGTTGGGGCCTGACTGTGCCTAGATTGGTGTAGGCGAAGGCCTTATACACCGGATCTCCGGTGCGCTCCGCCGTTTCTACGGCGATCTCGCAGAGCACGAGTTCCTGCCGCCAGTGGCCTCGGACGTACAGAGGGTAGGTGAGCGCGGCGGCCAGAGCGATGGTCAGGTTGTCATCCCGGCTCGCCGCCTGATGGACAACGGCGGCGAGGTTCGCGGCCTCCTCATCGACCCACGCGTTCGCCTCCCTACTATCGCGCAAAGCAGGCCCCTGGTCGCCTTCATGACGAGGCCCCAGTTCGGTGCGCCAGCTCGCCGCCGGGTTCAGCAACAAGGTCGCGGCACGCCCCGTTCTCAGATAGCAGTGCAGGACGCGGTGCACGCCCGCGGACGTGGCCTGCTCGGTGTCGAACGTCTCGGCGCACTCGCGGGCGTACAAGCGGAGCAGGGCGTGCATGCGGTAGCGGCCGGGGCCGGGCGTTTCCACCAGCTGGCCCTCGACCAAGCTCTCCAGCAGCTCACCGGCGCGCCCGGCGGGAAGGTCAGCCAGTGCCGCGGCGGTCTCGGGACCGACGTCAATGCAACCGAACACCCCCAGCAGCCGGGACAACCGCGCGGCCTCGGCGCCGTCGCCATCCCTCGCGAGATCTCGGTAGCTCACCTCGAAACTAGCTCGGATCGCCCGATCACCCATCTGGAGCTCGGCCAGCCGGTGCTGCTCGCTCTCGAGCCGGTCCCTCATCGCGGCGCGGACCAGGCCGGCCGTGCAGCCAGGCGCGCGGCCACGATGCACAGCGCCAACGGCAGACCGCCGCACAACCGCACCACACTGGCCACGGCGCCCGGTTCCGCTTCGACGCGCTCCGGCCCGACCAGGCGCGACAGCAGCAGGCCCGCCTCCTGCTCGGACAGCACATCGAGGTCACGATGAACGACCCCGCCGAAGGGAGCGACCGTTCGCCGGCAGGTCATGATCACTCCACAGCCGACACCTCCGGGAATGAGCGGACGCACCTGCTCGGCATCGCGAGCGTTGTCCAGCACCACCAACACCCGCTTGCCGTTGGTCATCGACCTGAACCGGGCCGCCGCCTCTTCGACAGAGGCGGGCACGGCTGTCTCCGCCAGACCCAAGGAGCATAGGAACCGCCTGAGCGCTTCTGCGGGTTGGAGCGGTTCGATGTCGGTGATGGCACCGTGCAGGTCCACGTACAGCTGGCCGTCGGGGAAGTGGCCGGCTATTTGATGTGCGGCATGGATGGCAAGCGCCGACTTGCCCACACCGCCACAACCACTGAGTGCGAAGATCGTCGGCCGCTGGCGGCCACAGATCATGTGATCACACAGATGCTCCAGCTCGGCCTCCCGCCCCATGAAGGAGCTACTATCAGCAGGCAGTTCAGCCGGTACCAGAACACCGGCGACCTGCTGCACCGAGGCCTGCGGCGCCCTCGCGGAGGATGCCTTGATATGCGCTTGTGCGCTTGCCGGATCTCCGGCCCTGGGTCAAGGCCGAGCTCCGTGCGCAGCTGATCACGGACCATCCAATACTTCTCCAGCGCCTCCGCCTGCCGTCCTCCTTGAGAAAGCGCGAGAATCAGCTGAGCCCAGAACCGTTCATGCGTCGGATGCGCATCAACGGCCGCCTGCAAATCCGGAATCACATCGACAGGCTCACCCAACTTGATCGACACCTCGAACCAGCGTTCCTGCGCGCGCACCGGGGCCACCCGGCGAGTGCGGGAGACCCCTAGACTGGATCTCTAGGCTCCCCTATCTCCTCCAACGCCCAGGCCGCCGTGGTGCTGACCTCCGGATTGGCGTCGGCGGTGGCTTCCTCCAACACCGTCTCGGTCTCACTGTCTGGACGGATGGCCAATACGCGGATCGCCTCGCAGCGGTCGCGCCAGAAGATCGTGCTGTCTCGCAGAATCTCGATCGCGATGGCGCGGGCGGCTCCTGGGTCGAGTTGCATGAGTCCGCGGACTGCGAAGAGGCGGACGTAAGGCGTGTTGGATGCGGACGTGGCCATGCCGAGCAGCGCCGGTATCGCGCGGGCACAACCGGCGTCCCCAAGGGCGAGTGCGGCCCGTGGGTCGCCCTCCTGTAACGTCGCGATGGCCAGGTCTTCGGCCTCGGAACGTTCGCCGCCTGTCAGATGTGGCAGCCACGCGATGTCGCCGAACATGGTGTCGTTCGCGTCCTTCCACCCGAGGTAGCTGTAGCTGGACGTGAGCCCCCGCACGACTAACTCGAACATCCATGATCGCCCACGCGTCTCCGGCACGGGGGTAGCCGTCGGTGCTGGGACCTGCGGACTAATCGGGTTGCCAGCGACCTCCAGCACGGCGAGCTTGTTGAGCCCGTCCAGTGCCTCGGGCAACGCAGTGAGCATGTTGTCGCTCAGGTTGAGCTTGACGAGGTTGGTCAGTGCGCCGATCGCGTCCGGTATGGCGGCGAGCCGGTTGCCGTTCAGGCTCAGTGCGCGGAGGCCGGTGAGCAGACACACCGATGGGGGCAGCATGGTGAGGTGGTTACCTGCGAGTCTAAGCACGTCGAGACTGGTCAGGTAGCCCAGCGCGCCGGGCAACCGGGACAGCCTGTTGTCGCTGAGGTCGAGCACAACGAGCCCGGCGAGCTCGCCGATCGACTCGGGCAGCGAGGTGAGGCGATTTCCGTGCAGGTCGAGCGAATGGAGGCTGATGAGTCCGCCCACGCCATCTGGCACCTGCATCAGCCGGTTGTTACTTAGGTTCAGGTCTGTCAGACCGGTGAGATCGCCCAGAGATGCGGGCAGCGTAGCGAGTCTGTTGTTTTCCAAGTTCAAGAACTTAAGTTCGGCTAGCTGCGACAGTGCGGCAGGAAGCGTAGCGAGCCGGTTGTGAGCCACGTTCAGCACTTGGAGAGAACCGAGGTCACCCAGCGTCTCGGGTAGTGCGGTGAGCTTGTTGCTTTGCAGATTCAGGATCTTGAGCTTCGGCAGCTGCGACAGTGCGGCAGGGAGCGTAGCGAGCCGGTTCTGACCCATGTCCAGCACCTGAAGACCAACGAGGCCATGCAGTGTATCGGGCATTGCGGTGAGCCGGTTCTCGCGCAGATCCAGCTCTTGGAGGCCGGCGAGCTCGCCCAGCCACGCGGGCACGGTGACGAGCCGATTCCCGCGAAGGTCAAGTCTCTGGAGACTGGTGAGGCCTCGCAATGACTCTGGAACAGTGGTAATGCCACAGCCGGGCAGCCCGACGTCGGAACGGACGCCGTTTCGGACCTCCTCTATCATGGCTGGTAAGCCATATTCGGGCATATGTCTCTCCTTCCCGGTAACCATGGGTCATTCACGGCTCCGTATTTTGGCACGGTCGCGTCCTCGGAGCGGTGTAAATAGCTCGACGAGGTAGGTGCCGTGAGTGGATTTTAGGCGGCCTGGGTGGCGGGTGCCAAGGCCGAGTCGTCGGTGGGGTGGAGTTGGGCAGGCGGGTGCAGCAGGGCCCGGCGGAGGTCTTGCAGGA
>NZ_SMKP01000352.1:0-3862 GCF_004349015.1 Nonomuraea diastatica | reverse complement strand
ACCTTGACGTGGGGCGGTCCCGCGAGTGGCCCGCCCCACGTCCCTGGTCACCTCCAGGTGCTCACACCTGCTGCCGACCGTCCACCCTGCGCGGAATGGACAGCGGGTTGGCGTCCTTGAGCTCGTCCGGCAGCAGTGCCTCCGGCCAGTCCTGGTACGCCGTGGGCGCCAGCCACCGATCGATGGCCGTGGCGCCCACGGACGTGAACGCCGAGGTCGACGCGGGCCACGGACCACCGTGATGCATCGCCCAGCACACGGCCACCCCGGTCGGCCACCCGTTCCAGACGAGCCGGCCCGCCTTCTTGCCGAGCACCTCGACGACGTCGCCCGCCTCGGAGGGGTCGGTGCTGTGAACGGTCGCGGTGAGCGAGCCTTCGAGCCGCTCAATAACCGGCGCCAGATCGGAAATATCCCGATAGGTCACCACGATCGCCGCCGGCCCGAAGCACTCCTCGGCGATATGCGGGAGCTTCTCCGCGAACGTGTCGAGATCGGTGGTGAACACCTTGGGCGTGACCGCCCAGTTCCCCTCACCGGGCTTGCCCTCGGCCAGCAGCCGCAGCTCGCCCAGCCGCTCGACCCCGCCGAGATAGCCGTCCCTGATGCGCTCGGCCAGCATGCTCCCGCCGCTGGTCCCCTCAACGGCCTCCACGAGAGCCTGCCGCAGCTCGTCGTCGTTCGGCACGAACATGAGCCCGGGATTCGTACAGAACTGCCCGACGCCCAGCGTCAGCGACCCGGCGAACCCCGTGGCCACTTCCTTGGCGGGCGCCGACGGCAGCACGACCACGGGGTTGACGCTTCCCAGCTCGCCGTAGAACGGGATCGGCACCTCCCGCTCGTCGATCAGTTTCTGGATCGCCTTGCCCCCGGCCACCGATCCGGTGAACCCGGCCGCGACCACCTTGGAGTGCTTGACCAGATCGACGCCCGCCTGCATGCCCTGCACCAGCCCCAGCAGATCGGGGTTCGGCAGCGCCTCACGGACGATCTTCGCGACCCGCTCGGAGGTGTTCGGATGCCCGGGGTGCGCCTTGACGACCACCGGGCACCCGGCGGCCAGCGCGGACGCGGTGTCGCCCCCGGCCACCGAGAACGCGAACGGGAAGTTGCTGGCCGAGAAGACGGCGACGACGCCCCGCAGCGCGTGCTTCATCCGGCGTACGTCGGGCCTCGGCGGCGTCAGGGAGCCATCGGCGTGGTCGATGATGGCCTCCAGGTAACCACCGTCCCTGATCACCTGGGCGAACAGCCGGAACTGCCCGGCCGCACGTGCCACCTCACCGCGCAGCCGTACCTCTCCGAGTGCGGTCTCCTGGTCGGCGAGCTGCCACAGCTCGTCCACATGCGAGGTGAGCGCGTCGGAGACGGCCTCGAGCGCGCGCGCTCGCTCCTCCGCGGAGGCCGCCCGCCAGGCGGGGCCGGCGGCGGCCGCGGCGGAAACGGCCACGTCGACCCCGGCGCTGGCGGTCTCGGGCAGTGCGTTGCCCACGGTCTCGCCTGTCCTGGGGTCGTGTCCGTAGATCATCGAATGGCCCTTCGGAGTCTTGACACTTCTTCAGCCTGATTCTTACAGTTGCGGCGACTTGTCCACAAATCTGGCTATTGTTCACATATATGGACGGCGGTCGTAATGATCATTAGGCAGATCCGCATAACGCCTGTCGCTTTTCGGGATCCGCCCCTTCTGAATGCCGCTGGAGTCCACGAGCCGTGGGCCCTCCGTACCATTGTCGAGGTCGTCACCGATGAAGGTTTGACCGGGTTGGGAGAGACCTACGGGGACTCCGGCCACCTCGGCAAGGTGCGCGAGTGCGCGCAGGCCCTGATCGGCCTCGATGTGCACGACACCAACACGATGTACGCCCGGATCAGCGCGATCATCGGCGACGTCGTCAGTGACATGCACGGCCTGACCGGTGTCGCCACGAAGGAGAAGAGCGTCGACCGGGTCTTCTCCCCCTTCGAAGTGGCCTGCCTGGACATCCGCGGCAAGGCCGCCGGCGTACCGGTCGTGGATCTGCTGGGCGGCAGGGTCAGAGACGCCGTCCCCTACAGCGCGTACCTCTTCTACAAGTGGGCGGGCCACCCGGACGAGGAGCCGGACCGCTTCGGCGCGGCCTTGGACGAGGCGGGTGTCGTCGAGCAGGCCAGACTGCTCATCAAGGAGTACGGCTTCGCGTCCATCAAGCTCAAAGGGGGCGTCTACCACCCGGACCAGGAGATCGCCGCCATCCGCGCCCTGCATGAGGCGTTCCCCGGAGTGCCGCTCCGTCTGGACCCCAACGCCGCCTGGACGGTGGAGACCTCGATCCGCGTGGGCCGCGAGCTTGAGGGCACCCTCCAGTATCTCGAAGACCCCACTCCCGGCATCCCCGGCATGGCCGAGGTGGCCGCCGCCGTCCCCATGCCGCTCGCCACGAACATGTGCGTGGTCACCCCCGACCACCTCCCGCCCGCCATCGCCTCCCGCGCGATCGGCGTGCTCCTGCTCGACCACCACTACTGGGGCGGCCTGGTCCGTTCCTCGCACATCGCCTCCCTCTGCGACACGTTCGGACTGGAACTGTCCATGCACTCCAACTCCCACCTCGGGATCAGCCTGGCCGCCATGACCCATCTGGCCGCCGCCACCCCGAACCTCACCTTCGCCTGCGACACCCACACCCCCTGGCAGAACGGCCAGGACGTGGTCGCACCAGGCGCCCTGCGCTTCTCCGCCGGAGCCGTCCCCGTGCCCGCGGGCCCGGGCCTGGGCGTCGAACTGGACCGCGACGCCCTGGCGCTCATGAGCGAGCAGTACGAGAAATGCGGCATCCGCGCCCGCGACGACACGGCGTACATGCAGCGCTTCGAGCCCGCCTTCTCCGCGAGGAGGCCGCGATGGTGAACGTGGCCTACGTCTACCCGTGGGACGTCGTCGGCGACCCCTCGGCCCCCGAACGCCTCGCCGACCTGGGCGTGGAGGCGATCGCGCTGGCGGCCGGCTACCACTCCACCAGGGCCGCCACGCCGTACCACCCCGCGCACCGCGTCCTGGACGTGCCCTACCCCGCCTTCTACCTCCCGATTCGCCCGTCATCGTGGTCCCGTCTCATCCCCGCCTCCCCCACCTGGACTCCCGAGGACGCCTACCTCCAGGCCCGGGACGCCCTGAAGGCAGCCGGCCTGCAGGTGCACGCCTGGACCGTGCTGACGCATAACTCCCACCTGGGAACCGCCCACCCGGACCTGAACGTCCGCAACGCCTTCGGCGACCCCTACCCGTACGCCCTGTGCCCCGCGCACGAGGACGTCATCGAATACTGCGAGCGCCTGGTCCAGGAGATCCTCACCGTGGGCGAACCCGACGGGCTGATCCTGGAAGCCTGCGGCCCGATGGGCTTCGGCCACCAGAGCGTCCACGAGAAGACATCCGGCGCCGACTGGACCTCCGCGGACACCGATCTGCTGTCACTGTGCTTCTGCACCGCCTGCGCCGACCGCTACCCGCCGAACACCCAGGACCAGGTCCGCGCCGCCGTCGACCGTGCCCTTCCCCCCGAGACCTCGCACAGGACCATCGACGAGGCCCTCGGCGGGCTGGCCGACGAGGTGCGCGCCGTCCGGTCGGGGCTGTCCACCTCCCTGCGCGAACGCCTGATCACCGTCGCGAGGAGCGCCTCCCCCACCGTCCCCATCACCCTGCACGCCAACCCGGACCCCTGGGCCGCCGGTGCCTTCGCCCCCCTGCCCTCGGGCGAGCCGAGAGCCGACGTGCTGGTGGCCAACTGCTGGGGCGACCATGCCACGGACGCCGCCCGGCTCACCCGTCTCACGGAGCTGTCCCGCCCAGGCCAGCGAGTGGGCGCCTACGTCC
>NZ_SMKP01000351.1:0-3887 GCF_004349015.1 Nonomuraea diastatica | reverse complement strand
TGTGAAGTTTTTATATTATAATACATCCATATGACGTTTTGAGGGTCGCGCCGCACACCGGGTCCAGGGGAAAGCATCTGGCCCCGCTCTCCCGAACGACGCTGCGCGGCCGGAGGGCCGCCAGCACAGGAGTCGCCGTACCACCCAGGGGAGATCGAGCTGCGCCAGGAGGACGACGCCCCCGGCCAGCTCACGGATCCGTGGGCACCCGCTCCCGCCCTCGACCTCACCGATCCATGGGCGTCCGTCCCCCGCCCCGGCGACGCAGACACCGCCCTCGACCCGGTCCAGTTCGTGCCCGAGTCGTGCTGGACGGAACCCGAGCAGGCCGGCCCAGGAGGCGACCGCTGATGGGGCTGCGTGGGCTCGGCACCTAGGCCATCCACGTCATCCAGAACGCGACCGGGCTGGCGATGGTCCGCGCGACCGTAAACAACGAGGACGGCTGGCGGATCTGGGGCTTCACCAACGCCGATCACCAGTACGGCTGGTACGACCGGACCACAGGCGGGTGGCTGCTCGACGAGCGCCAGGACCGGGGCGATCGGGCCGCCACCGCTGGCCTCGCATCCGCCTGGGCCGCTGGCCACGGGCTCGGCGGCCTGCCGCTCGACCTGCACGAGAGCGGGCCGAGGCAACGGGAGCGGTGGTCGTCCCATCACCATGGCGTCGAGGTGCCCGCCGTCGTGCTGACCACGGACACGACGGTAGAGGTTCGGACGTACCGCACCGTGGCCTCGTACGTCCGTGCGTTCGGCGGGGACCCGGCGCGGCTGGCCGTCGAGCTGCCCGACTGGGAGCGCCTGACCGTCGTCGCGCCCCCTGGTCGACCCCGACAACCGCGCCGTCGGCGCCGCCCGTGTCTGGGGTGAGCAGGTCCTCCCACTCGCTACCTATTTCCCCGCTGGCGGCGTCGGTGGGCTGGTAGGCATTCACCGACCGCGGGCGTTGCCTACACCACCCCGCAAGCCGTGCTGGACGGCGAAGCCGGACGCGCCGTCCTCACCCGAGCCGAGTTGCTCAACTCCGCGATCCGCGTCCTGCCCGGCACCAGCGTCCGCCTCCCTCCCGGCTGCGGCCCCCGCTTGGACGACATCCTCGATTACCCCAATGCATGGGTGAGCGACGAGTCGCTGACATCCGGCTCGGATGTCAGCAGCACACCTGGGCAGGCGACGACCTCAGGGCAGCAAAGAGCCGCAGGCGAGCCCGTATCGGTAGACACCGCGACATGATCCCTCCACACGCGGCAAGTTCCAGTGCCGAGTTCGCCGTCGCCGTCGACACACCTCGCAACTCGCAAGGTCGTGCTCGCGGAGCATGTGCAGCATGGCGTCTGGTGAGGCGATACCAGCGGCGATCACTCGCCGACGGCGACCATTGCCCCAGGATGGGATCGATCGCGCTTGCGGCTGCCGCTGAGGCGAGGTCGCTGTGCGGGTCCGATGGGGGTGTTCACGAATGGGGTGCGGCCTGCGCGAAAGAGCGCTGCTCAAAGATCGTTTCCCGAAGCCGGAGTGATCGTTTCCCGAAAATACACGACGGTCAAGCTGAGGCATTTCCGGGACGCCGACGCGACAGGAGCAAGAAAAATGCTTGCCTGCAAAATTGCAGACATGCAGTATAGTTGGGACGTGTCACTGCGCGAACAGAAGAAGGAACAAACCCGGCAGGCGCTGATAGCAGCGGCTGAACGGCTGTTCGACGAGCAGGGCTACGAGGGCACCACCGTGGAGCAGATCGCCGCCGCGGCGAACGTCTCCACACGCACGTTCTTCACCTACTTCCGCCACAAGGCCGACGTGCTCTACCACAACAGCACCGAAAGCGTCGAGGCGGCCTTGCGGGTGATCGCCTCCCGCGCACCAGACGAGTCTCCGACCCAGTTGCTCGCCCGCGCCTTTGACCGTCTACTCCAGGACAACTGGGAGATGGGCATGTACGCCGGCCTCATCGGTCACGCCTTGACGCTGCCCATCGCCTCGCCGAAGGCGTCCATCGAACGGTCCAACGCCAGACTGGAGCGGCTCGCCGCGGCCCTGGTGGAGGTCTGCCCGGAGGAGGTGGACCGGGTAGGTTCGTACGCCATGGTCGGGGCCGCGATCGGCGCGGTGAGCGCCGCGGTCGGGGCCGCTCTGGGCGAGGAGCGGACCGACGAGGAGGCGCTGGAGGCCGGCCGGTGCGCTTGCCGGCGTGCCCTGGCCGGCTTCGACCAGAGCTGGGAGGCCGGCTCCGGGGACGACGACGGACGATCGCCGGGGCCCTAGACCCGCGGCCCATTCCGGAACAGATGGCCTGCCCGTCGCGGGCGGAAGGAGGAAGGATGCGTCATGCCGACTGGGGCGTGCTGTCCCCACGGTGGGCCGGGATCCGCAGCGAGGAGATCGACGTCTGCGGCACCAGCGTGCACTATCTCACTGCCGATGCCGGCTGCGACGGCCCCACCCACCTGCTGATCCATCCGATGGCGGGCAGCGCCTCGATGTGCCTGGACCTCATCGCGCCGCTGAGCAGGCTGGGGCCGGTCATCGTCCCCGACCTGCCAGGCACGTTTTTCGGCCACACCAGCTCGCCGCACCCGAGGGCGGCCAAGGCCGAGGTGAACGCGCGTTTTCTGCGCGCCTTCACCGCCCGGCTGGGCCTGCGGGACGCGATCGTCCACGGCTGGTCCATGGGAGGGCTGGTGGCGGTGCTGTTCGCTGCCTCGGTGCCGGACCGGGTCGGACGGCTGGTGCTCGCGGCCCCCGCGTTGCCCGGCCCACTGCCCTCCGACGAGGTGCTGTTCTGGCGTACCGCAGGCCCGATGCTGCTGACGGCCGGGCCACCCCTCGTGCGGGTCGTGCTGCGCATGACCGGTCGCCGGCTGCTGGAGATGAAGCTCAGAGCCTACACCGACCGGAGGGCAGAGGGCCTGGTGGGCGGTGACCAGGCGCGGTTGTCGCCCGAGATGGCCGCGCTGCTGACCGAGGAACTGCGCAGCGCCGATCCGCGGCGCCTCGGCGGCGCTGTCACGGCCTTCGCCTCGGTGCTGTCGCACTTGTTCGTCGACCGCGGCCACGTGTACCGGGCGATCGCCGACGTGCGGGCCCCCGTGCTCCTGCTCTGGGGCGGCCAGGACGGTGTGGTCACCAAGAGCACGATCGACGACCTCGCCGCACGCCGCCCCGACTGGCGGTTACGCGTCTTCGACGCGGTCGGGCATCTTTTGCCGCTGGAAATGCCGCATGCCTACGTCACCGCGGTCAACCAGTGGCTCGTCGAGGACGTCTGCCCGGCATGAGCCCTGGCCGCTACCGTCCCGGCCCCCGAACCATCGCCGGTCCGGCCACCACGGCAACGTCGGGGTCAGGTAGTGCGCGCCCTGGCGGAACTTGTCCTTGGTGCCGAGATCGGCGGGGTGCAGGGTGACGGTGGCCGTCGAACAGGACAGCCGCGCACAGTTGGGTGCCATCGAAGATGCGCAAGTACCCTGCTCCGCCCAGATGCCGCTACGGTCCGGGTACCGCTCATCCGTAACCTCCGCGTAGCGATCCCGAAATATTACAGAGAGTTACTTTGGAGCTGGTCGCTCGGAGTCGAGCGGGCCCCAACATGATCTCCCCTCCTGCTCCAGCTCAAGAAGGACTGGCTGGCCGATCTCCTCCCGTTTGATCAACACCTTGAGAAGGGATCTTGGCAATCAGGCTTTGGCCTTGAGGATTCGTGCGGCCAGGTCGAGCGCAGCGCGGGGAGGGCGTCTGGACCCTTCGACGATCTCCGCGATGGCCACGCCGGCCGCCGGATTGAAGGCGATGGGCTCGCTGCTTTGCTGTTCGGAGGTCAGCAGGGCGGTGATGGCCGCGTCGGTGTCGTTACGGCGCAGGTGGCCGTGGGCGAGGTCGATGAGG
>NZ_SMKP01000035.1:0-65876 GCF_004349015.1 Nonomuraea diastatica | reverse complement strand
GGCCGGGGGCGGGCAGGGCGTCCGGCGGGGACGGCTCCTCGATGGGGACGTAGTCGTGGCGCATGCCGTGGTCACCCAGCCAGTGCCGCAGCCCGCCCACCGCCGACGGATCGGCCGCCACCCGGGCCGCGTACTCCGACAACGCCACCTCCTCCCCGTCGTCGAACAGCAGCCGCGCGGGCCCCGACCAGGACAGCGTCCACTTGGCCTCGCCGAGCCGGATCAGGACGGCCTCGAGCGCCTGCCCGAGCACCCCGGCCAGCAGGGTGTCCGACGGCTTCCAGCCCAGCTCGCGCAGCTTGTACTCGAGCTCCGCCTGCCGTCCCCGCGCGATCGCCTCGAAGGCGGCGTCCAGGTACGGCCGTGACGCCCCCATCACCTGCTGCCCCGCCAGCGCCAGGTCACGCAGGGCGTCGGCGTTGCGGGTGGCGTACATGCCGTGCGCGACGAGCTCATCCCACGAGACCGCCCGTAGCGTCAGCAGCGCCTCGGGCGACCACATGGACTGCTCGACCGCCTGCACGGCCACGTTCGGGTCGCGCAGCAGAGTCAGGGCCGAGCGGGGGTCGGGCACCTGCTGCGGCTCCGGCAGGCGCTCGATGGCGGCCAGGCGGTCGGCCAGGCTCGGATGGGAGTCGTACGGGGAGACCTCCTCGGGCTGGTCGCTCAGCCTGCCCAGCTCGGCCTGCCGTTCCGCGTCGCTCATGAAGGCGTGGAAGCCGCCGAACACCGACGCGGGCCGGGTGCCGCCCGCGCCCGTCATCGACAGGTACGTGTTGACGTACAGGTCCCAGCCGATCGCGGTGGTGTGGATCTTGTGCAGGGCGCCCGCCATGGCCTGCCGGCCGCCGATCGCGACGGCGAACTGGTCGGCCTCCAGCTCCTGCTTGCGCGAGACGGCCTGCGACACCCGCAGGTAGAGCTTGGCGTACCAGGTGAACAGCCGCTGGACGAACGGGTGGTTGCGCAGGCCCTGCACGGTGGCGATCAGCGAGACGCGCCCCCGGTAGACCGGCGCGCCCAGCCGCGTGTGGGCGCCGCTGTAGTGGCCGAGCTCGTGCCCGAGCACCGCGCGCAGCTCGTCCACGGTGAGCGTCTGCAGCAGCGGCAGCCCGACGAACATGCGCCGCCGCGTCGCCTTCATGCCCAGGAACCGCGTGTCCTCCGAGACGGCCGCGTTCACCTCCGCCACCAGCCGGATCTCGTCGGGCGGCGCGGTGCGCACGCGCTGGGCGAGCTCCTCGACCGTCTGCCACAACACCGGTTCGTCCTCGCGCGTGACCGGGACGCCGGGCTGCTCGACGTCCCGGCGGCGGCTCACCATGATCAGGGCGCGGAGCATCGCGAGCGCGGCCAGGGTCAGCACGACCGCGAACTTGATGAGGTTGACGTGGAAGTCGACCACTAAGAGGACGTCGAAGAAGACCGCCGCGGCGAGGATCAGACCGACCAGAACGTAGAAGCCGGCGAGCAGGGTGAAGGCCAGCACCGCTCGGAACGCTGTCGTCATGGGGGAGGGCTCCCAGGGAAGGGGTACTCGCGGGCTCGACACTAGCGGAGACGGGAAACTGGATAAAATCGCTGCACCAATGTCGTACTACGACGAACACGACCAGGACCGATGGGTTCCGGAACCTCCCGGCAATCCGGAACGCTCCGCGTTCGAGCGTGACCGGGCCCGCGTGCTGCACAGCGCGGCGCTGCGCAGGCTGGCCGCGAAGACGCAGGTCGTCGGCCCCGGCGAGACGTTCGGCGGCGGCCAGCACATCCCGCGCACCCGGCTGACCCACTCGCTCGAATGTGCCCAGGTGGGCAGGGAGATGGGCGCCACCCTCGGCGTCGACCCCGACCTCGTGGAGACCGCCTGCCTGGCGCACGACCTGGGCCACCCGCCGTTCGGGCACAACGGGGAGGTGGCGCTCAACGCGCTGGCGGAGACGTGCGGCGGCTTCGAGGGCAACGCGCAGAGCCTGCGGCTGCTCACCAGGCTCGAGGCCAAGGTGCTCACCGAGGACGGCAGGAGCGCCGGTCTCAACCTGACCCGGGCGGCACTGGACGCCTCGATCAAATATCCATGGACGTGTGACAAGTCTCCCAAATTCGGCGTCTACGACGACGACCTTCCCGTGTTCGCGTGGATCAGGGAGGGCGCGCCGGAAGGGCGGGTGAGCTTCGAGGCGCAGATCATGGACTGGGCCGACGACGTCGCCTACTCCGTACACGACCTCGAGGACGCCCTGCACCTCGGCCACGTCACCCCGGAAGCGCTCCGGTCGGCCGGGGAGCGCAGGCAGGTGAGCGAGATCACCCGCACCTGGTACGCCCCCGGCGCCGACCCGATCGAGTTGGAGGCCGTCTTCGCCAAACTGATCACCGACCCGCTCTGGCCCCGCAGCTTCACGGGCACGCTCGCCGACCTGGCCGGTCTCAAAGCCCTCACCAGCGGTCTCATCGGCCGCTTCTGCCGCTCCGCGCAGGCCGCCACCAAGGAGGTGTACGGCACCCGCCACCGCGCCGACCTCGTCGTGCCGCCCGCCACGCGACTGGAGTGCGCGCTGCTCAAAGGCGTCGTCGCCCACTACGTCATGACCACGAAAGACCACCACGCCAACCAGGCCAGGCAGCGCGACCTCATCACCGAACTGGCCGAGCTGATCACCCGCGGCGCGCCCGGCACGCTGGAGCCCGCCTTCCGGCCCGCGTACGAGGAGGCCTCGGACGATGCGGCCCGCGTCAGGGTCGTGATCGACCAGATCGCCTCGCTCACCGACACCTCGGCGGTGGCCTGGCACAGGAGGCTCACCCGGTGACCGGGCTTTCCCGGGGAAGCAGGCCACCTGACCCAACCCGCTTCCCCGGCGACCCCGGCGGGCGGATACTGCGCCCATGGCCACATTTGTGATCGCCGGCGCCGGGCTGGCAGGAGCCAAGGCCGCGCAGGCCCTGCGCGAGGAGGGCTTCGACGGCGAGATCGTGCTGATCGGCGCGGAGGCCGAGCGGCCCTACGAGAGACCGCCCCTGTCCAAGGACTACCTGAACGGCAGGAGCGAACGAGACAAGATCTACGTCCACCCACCGGAGTGGTACGCCGACAACGACGTCGACCTGCGGCTCGGCCGGCGGGTCACCCGCATCGAGCCCGGCCATCACCTGGTCAGGCTCAGCGACGGGTCGCGGCAGCCGTACGACAAGCTGCTCCTCGCGACCGGCGCCGTCCCCAGGCGCCTGCCGGGACCCGGCTACTACCTGCGCACCGTCCAGGACAGCGACGCGCTCAAGGAACGATTCGCCGCCGGGGCCAAGGTGCTCGTCGTCGGCGCGTCCTGGATCGGGCTCGAGACCGCGGCCGCGGCCCGCACGGCCGGTTGTGAGGTCACCGTCGTCGAGCCCGAGCCCACCGCGCTCAACCGCGCGCTCGGCCCCGAGCTGGGCGACCTGTTCGCCCGCCTGCACGCCCGCAAGGGTGTGCACCTGCGCTTCGGCACCGCCGCCGCGGAGATCACCGACACCGGCGTGCGGCTCAGCTCGGGCGAGCGGCTCACGGCCGACCTCGTCGTCGTCGGCATCGGCGCCGCCCCCGAGATCTGGCTCGCCCGCGACGCCGGCCTCGACGTCGGCCAGGGCATCCTCACGGACGCCGCCCTGCGCACCTCGCACCCCGACGTGTTCGCCGCCGGCGACGTGGCCGAGCACTTCCACCCCGTGTACGGCCGCCGCGTGCGCGTCGAGCACTGGGCCAACGCCCTGCACGGCGGCCCCGCCGCCGCGAAATCGATGCTCGGCCAGGACGTCACCTACGACCCGATCCCGTACTTCTACACCGACCAGTACGAGCTCGGCATGGAGTTCTCCGGCGACGTCGAGGGCTACGACGAGATCGTCTACCGCGGCGACCCGGACAAGCTGGAGTTCATCACCTACTGGCTGCGCGCCGGACGCGTGGTCGCCGGGATGAACGTCAACACCTGGGACGTCGTGGACGACATCCAAACCCTCATCAGGTCGGGCGCCGTCGTCGACCAGAAGGAGCTGCCTACGGGGTGACGCTGACCACGCCGCCGTCACCGTCGTCATCAGCCGACGGCGGCTCGCTCCTGGCCGCCTGCGGCGTGGTCTTCGGCTTCTTCGGCTGCTTCGACGCGCACAGCACGGTGCAGCGCGGCGTCTCCCCGAGCTTCGCGCGCAGTTCCAGCGTCTCCTCCCTGGGGGAGAGCGTACGGTTGCCCGTACGCCAGGCGTCGAGGTAGTCCCACGGCTTGACCATGCCCCTGCGCACCCACCAGAACGTCGGGCCGGTCTTCCACGAGATCGCGAAATACAGGTTGGTGGCGGTGTCTCGGGCGTTGCCCGACCTGCCCACCCGGCCGAGCAGCCGGCCGGCCTTGACGCGGACGCCCGGCTTGATGCCGTCGGCCACCGTGTCGAGGTGCCCGCCGAGATAGCGCACGCCGTCGTCACCGATGATCGTGACGAACCTGCCCTCGCGGTCGGCGCCCGCGTCCGTGGACGGGCGCCACCTGTTCTTGGTGTTCACCTCGTCCACGACGCCCCCGACGGGCGCCACGAACGCGCACCCCTGCCGCGCCCAGATCGTCGTCTTGGGCAACACGAGCAGCTTGCGCGAGTAGGTGACCTCGCAGCCCTTGACGGGGAACGTGTAGGTGTATTTCGACAACTTCGGCGGCGGCACCCTGACCGGGTCGTCGCCCTCGGGCGGCTCCACGTCGGCCTGCTTCCCGGCCGTCGGGGTCGGCGTCGGGTCTGCGGGCGAGGCGGCCGCGCCTGCTCCGGTCACGGGGCCGGAGGGCACAGCGGAGCGCAGGGTGGCGCCGACGCCGGCCAGCCCGGTCGCCTGGCTGCAGGCGCTGGTCAGCAGCACGGCGCTCATGACGGCCGCCCATCGCGCGATATGCCCCGATTGCATGGTCTCCACCCGTGTCACCGTTTCCCGACAACCTTTACCTTTGTAGCCGACCGGGGGGCCGCGTATAGCGGCTTTCCTGCTTTAGCAACCCACAGGTAATGCCCCTCTTCCCCCTGCTGCACGCGCCAGGATGCGCACCGCGGGGGCGGGAACCGTCGGTGGGGCGGAATAGACTCACGGGCGTGGCTGGCCGGATCCGTGATGTCGACATCGCGCTCGTTCGTGAGCGCTCGCCCATCGCCGACGTGATCGGCGAGCACATCCAGTTGCGCAACGCCGGAGGCGGCAACCTCAAGGGGTTGTGCCCGTTCCACGACGAGAAGAGCCCGTCGTTCAACGTCACTCCCGAGCGCGGGATGTTCTACTGCTTCGGTTGCACCGAAGGTGGTGATGTGATCACGTTTGTGGAGAAGGTCGAGCATCTGTCCTTCGGCGAGGCGGTCGAGCGGCTGGCGCAGCGGGCCGGCATCCAGCTGCAATACGAGCAGGGCGGCTACGTCCCGAGGCGTGACCACGGTGAGCGGGCCAGGCTGGTCGAGGCACACCGGGCGGCGGCCGAGTTCTACGCCGACAAGCTGCTGGGCCCTGACGCGGCGGCCGGGCGGCGGTTCCTGTCGGAGCGGGGGTTCGAGCGGGCAGACGCCGAGACGTTCGGGGTGGGATACGCGCCGGCCGAGTGGGAGTCGCTCGTCCGTCATCTCCTGGGGCGCGGGTTCTCCGCCGACGAGCTGGTCAAGGGCGGGCTGGCCAAGGAGGGGCGGCGAGGGCCGATCGACCGGTTCCGCGGGCGGCTGATCTGGCCCATCAGGGACGCCACGGGCGACGTGATCGGATTCGGCGCGCGGAAGTTGCTCGATTCCGACGATGGTCCGAAATATCTGAATACGCCTGACTCGCCGCTTTACAAGAAGAGCCAGGTGCTTTACGGCATCGATCTCGCGAAACGAGAGATCTCCAAGCGGTCCCAGGCGGTGATCGTCGAGGGCTACACCGATGTGATGGCCTGCCATCTGGCCGGCGTGCCGACCGCCGTGGCCACCTGCGGCACCTCGTTCGGCGAGGAGCACATCAAGATTCTGCGGCGGTTCCTGCTCGACCAGGCCGAGTTCAGGGGTGAGGTGATCTTCACCTTCGACGGCGACGCGGCGGGGCAGAAGGCGGCGCTGCGGGCGTTCGCCGACGAGCAGAAGTTCGTCACCCAGACCTACGTGGCGGTGCAGGCCGACGGGCTCGACCCGTGCGATCTGCGGGTCAAGCAGGGCGACGCGGCCGTGCGCGATCTGATCGCGAGCCGGGAGCCGCTGTTCCAGTTCGCGATCAGGAGCACGATCTCGCGCTATGACCTGCGCAGCAACGAAGGCAAGATCGCCGCTCTCGACGCGGCCGCCCCGATCGTGGCCGGCATCAAGGACGTGGGGCTGCGCAAGCGCTACGCCATCGACCTCGACCGGTGGCTGGGTTTCATGGACGAGCGGTTCGTCATGCAGCGCATCTCCGAGGTGTCGGGCGCGCAGCAGGGCCGCGGCCGGCGGGCGCCCAGGGCGGCGCCCGTCGATCCCAGCACGCGGGTCGAGGGCGAGTTGCTCAAGCTGGCCGTGCAACGACCGGCGTTGCTGGGGCCGCGTTTCGACGCGCTCGACGCGCAGGCGTTCACCACTCCCGACCACGCGACGTTGCACAAGGTGATCGCCGCCGCCGGGGGCGTCGCCGCGGCGGGGCACGGCGGGCGGGAGTGGGTCGACCGGTTGCTCGAGCACGCTCACGAGGAGGGCGCCAGGGCACTGGTGACCCGGTTCGCGGTGGAGGCGATCCAGACGGACGCGCACACCGAGGAGCGTTATGCCCGGGACATCATGGCGGCGGTCGAGGCCATGCCGGTCGATCGGGCCATCGCGCAGGTGAAGTCCCGGATCCAGCGGCTCAATCCGGTGGAGGAGCAGCAGGAGTACAACAAGCTGTTCGGGGAGCTGGTGGCGCTGGAGCAGCAGCGCAGGGTCCTGCGCGACCGGCTCGCGGGCAACTGAGAGGCGTCCTGTGCGACCGGCTCGCGGGTAGCTGTGAGGCGTCCTGTGCGACCCCGGCTCGCGGGGAGTGGCGCCCTGCGCGACCGGCTCGCGGACGGCTGAGAGGCGTCCGTGGCGACGGTGCCGCTTGTCGGTGCCGCCTGAAGGGTGCTGCCTGACGGGCCGGTGGCGCCACGAGTCGCGTGCGGCCCTGCTCCGATCATGGAAATCCGGGTGTGTCACGGTGGTCGTTGATAACGGTTCGGCTGCGATCGCTGGCTGAATAACCGGGCGGTTGAGCGGGGAATGTGGTGCGGTCCAATCGGCGGCGGAGCGTGGCGGGCGGCGTGTCGAGGCAGCGAAAGAGGTGCGTCCGGCTGGCGGCGTCGCCGGGCGCGTGAATCCAGACCGCGTAATTGACTTTACTTTCCTGATCAAACTCGGCCCAAACCTTTAGACGATCTCAATTCGGTAAGGACGCCAGTCTTACCTTCGGTGACAAAAATGGGTCTGCCATTTGATGGAACCAATACTGCAGACTGTCTCCCGTGGGTGCATCGGTGCTGCCAAGCGGACCGCCATCGGTAGATCAGGTGGCGGACCTCGTCGCGAAAGGAAGGGAGCGCGGGAGCGTAACCGTCGATGACGTCGCAGCCGCGCTTGACCGATCCGAGTTGCCGTCCGACGCGCTGGAACGCGTCGTGCGGATGCTCGCCGAGAATGGCGTGGAGGTCCTCGAGCCCCAGGGCGACGAGGAGCCTGCCCGCGCCGATGAGGAAGACGTAGGCAAGCGGGCGCCGACCAGCGATCTCGTCCGTATCTATCTACGGGAGATCGGCCGCGTGCCGTTGCTGACCGCCGAGGAGGAGGTGGAGCTCGCCAAGTCGATCGAAGCCGGTCTGTTCGCCGAGGACAGGCTGGCCAACGGGGTCTCGCGTCTGGCCTTCCCGGAGCTCAGGGAGCTCGTCTGGCAGGGCACCCGGGCCAAACAGCGGCTCATCGAAGCCAACCTCAGGCTCGTGGTGTCGATCGCCAAGCGGTACGTGGGCCGCGGCATGTTGTTCCTGGACCTGATCCAGGAGGGCAACCTCGGGCTCATCCGGGCGGTCGAGAAGTTCGACTACACGAAGGGTTACAAGTTCTCCACCTACGCGACCTGGTGGATCCGGCAGGCGATCACGCGGGCCATCGCCGACCAGGCGCGCACCATCCGCATTCCGGTGCACATGGTGGAGACGATCAACAAGCTCGTCCGCGTGCAGCGCCAGCTCCACCAGGACCTCGGCCGCGAGCCGATTCCCGAGGAGATCGCCAAGGAGATGGACCTCCCTGTCGATCGTGTGGTGGAGATCCAGCGCATCGCCCAGGAGCCCGTGTCGCTGCAGTCGCCGATCGGCGAGGAGGACTCCGATCTCGGTGACTTCATCGAGGACGCCGACGCGGTCGTGCCGATGGAGGCCGCAGCCTTCATCATGCTGCAGGACCAGCTCGACGACATCCTGGCCACGTTGTCCGATCGCGAGCAGCGCATCATCCAGCTCCGGTTCGGCCTGGCAGACGGGCATCCGCGTACGCTGGAGGAGGTGGGCAGGGAGTTCGGCGTCACGCGGGAGCGCATCCGGCAGATCGAGTCGAAGACCCTGGCCAAGCTCCGCCATCCGACGCGGGCCCAGATGTTGCGGGACTACCTGGACTGATTCAAGGGGAACGGGCCCGGGCGAGCGCGCCCGGGCCCGTCCCATGCTCAGGAGCAGCCCTCGAACTGCGGCACGGCGATCGTGTCGAGATCCAGCCCCGACGTGCCGAACCACTTCTTCAGCAGTTTCGCGGCGGTGCCGTCCTGGTACATGTCGGTGATCGCCCGGTTGACCGCCTCGCAGGCGGGCACGTCGCCCTTGGGCAGGCCGATGCCCGAGCGCTGCTCGTTGAACTGCGCGTTGGCCAGCCGCAGCCCCGAGCCGTCCTGCGCGGCCAGCCCCGCCAGGATGACGTCGTTGGTGGTGACCGCGTCCACCTGGTTGCTCTTCAGCGCCGCCAGGCACTGCCGGTAGTCGGGGAACGGCACGACCCGCGCCGCCACCTTCCGCTCCTCCACGACGCGCTTGGCCGCGTTCGCGCCCGTGACCTCGCAGATCCGGCGGCCCTCCAGGTCGCGCACGTTCTTGATCGTCTCGTTGGCCCGGATCAGGATGTCCTGGTACGAGATGTGGTACGGCCCGGCGAACAACACCTTCGCCTTACGGTCCTGGCTGATCGTGTACGTCGCCACCACCATGTCGGCCCGCCCGTCGACCAGCACGTCGTCGCGGGCGGCCGCCAGCGTGGGCAGGAAGGTGAACTCCTTGTCCAGCTTGCCGGCGACGTAGCGCGCCACGTCGACGTCGAAGCCCTCGAACCGGCCGTCGGCTCTGCGGAACCCGACCAGCGGCAGGTCGGGGCGTACCCCGATGACGATCTCGTCCTTGTCCAGGATCGACTCCTGGTCGCTCAAACCGCAGCCGGTCACGAGGACCGCGGCCACGGCCAGCACCACTGCCAGCGCCCGTTTCACCGGTACTCCTTGAGTCGGGGCCACACTCCGGCGATCACCAGCAGGCCGATCGCGCCGATGGAGAAGGGAAGCAGCAGCCACAGGGTGTTCAGCGCGCTCTCGCCCATGTCGATCGCGCGTTTGAAGACGCCCTGGTGCGTTTCCGCGAGTTCGAGCAGCGCCTCGTCGTAGGCGGTGAACGTGGTGGTGACCGGCCCGAGCCGTTCGGCGACCGCCTCGTTGGCCCGGTCGCCCAGCACCAGCCGGCGGAATTTCACGTCGGCGGCCTGGAAGTCGCGGTAGGCGTCCAGCGCGTCCCTGCCCTCCTTGCCGACGAGCTCAGGGCCGAGCAGCCCGAGGAAGTCCTTCGAGCCGGTGGTCACCTTGCGGTGGTAGGCGTCCAGGTTGCCCGCCTCGAAGTAGATGACCGACATCGACTTGTCGAGGTACGTGTGCTCGTAGGTGTCGGCCCGCTCCTTGTCGAGCAGGTAGCGGCTCTGGTCGCCCTGCATGCTGTTGCTGATCGCGCGCGCCTTGGCCAGGGTCAGCACCGAGTCGAAGCCGTCCGACTTGGCGGTGCGCAGCGCCTGCATGTCCTGGCCGAGCACGCCCACCCCGTACACCAGCGCGACCGCCGTGGTGAGCGTGGCGGCGATCAGCGCGGGCCCGAAGATCCGGCGGAACCGCCGCGCCAG
Source organism: Nonomuraea diastatica (assembly GCF_004349015.1). Lineage (NCBI taxonomy): Bacteria > Bacillati > Actinomycetota > Actinomycetes > Streptosporangiales > Streptosporangiaceae > Nonomuraea > Nonomuraea diastatica. The sequence continues at coordinate 55,724 of NZ_SMKP01000035.1, read as the reverse complement.
GAAGATCTGCAGCCAGATCAGGCAGCCGATCGCGACCACCCCTGCGACCACCACCGCGTCGCGCACGAGGGGCACCGTGAACGCCTTCTCGTCGTAGGTGCGCCGCACGATCGTGCCGTTCTCCAAGGTCAGGTTGTACGCCTGCGGCAGCAGCACCTTGCGCATCAGGTCGGTGGCGTCGCGGTAAGCCAGGACCACCTCGTCAGGCGGCGGTCCTGGCGCGTGCCCGGACCGCTCGTCGAGCAGCAGCGCCTGCCCGGCGAGCCGCTCGTAGCGGCCGAGCCCGTCGAGCACCGACTGCACGGTCCGCCGCTCCGCAGGGTTGTCGCCGGACAGCTCGAACGCCTTCAGCAGCGCCTGGTTGGCGACGGAACGCTGCTGCTCGTAGCGGGTGATCGCGGCTTCCCGCTCCCGGGGGTAGCCGTCGCCCATCACCAGGACGTTGGCCACCTGCGCGTCCATGTCGCTCAGCGCCAGGTAGAGCCCGGCGGTGGCGACGACCTGCGGGCCGGCGTCGCGGCCGATGACCTGCAGCCCGTCGCGGGCCGCCGAGCTGCCGAGGGCGAGCGCCACGAACAGCAGCGCCAGCGAGGCGACGGTGATGCCGGAGACGACCCGGATGCGACCGGGTACGCCGCGCTCCGCAGGTAACGGGGTGCCCGGCCGGGTCTGCACCAGGGTCACGGCGTGCCCTCCCTGATGGTGATCACGGTCCAGGCGCCCAGGTGGATGCGGTCGCCGGGGCCGATCCTGACCGGCACGTTGACCTGGAGCGGCCTGCCGTTCACCTGGGTGCCGTTGGACGAGCCCGGATCGACCAGCATCCACGAGCCGTCCGGCTGGGCCAGCAGCACGGCGTGCAGGTGTGAGACGCCCGGGTCCTCCGGCGGGCCGGTCAGGTCGATCTCGGGCGCCAGGTTCCTGGCCTTGCTGCGCCGCCCGACGCGGACCTGCTCGCCGTGCAGCCCGAACGAGCGTTCAGGACAGTAGGGCGGGAACGCCACCGCGTCGGCGTCGGGGCCGCCCTCGGCGATGACCTTCTCGTAGTAGGTGCGGTCGGCGGCGGTGACGGCCTCCCAGCGGGCTCCGGTCACGGGGAGCGGGACGGCGCCGGCAACGCCGCTGTAGTCGTGGCCGCACACCTCGCAGAACTGCCCGGCCCGCGGCGTCTGGCAGACCGGGCAGCTCTCGGTGCCGGGGCTCTCCTGGGCCGGCGGCTGGGACACGGAGGGGGCCGAGTAGGCCCCCGCCATCTGCGTGCCACACACGTCGCAGTAGTCGTCGGCGCCCGACGGGTGCCCTTGCGGACAGGTCGCCATCAGCTTTCTTCCCTGCGCAGGCGGCTGGTGCGGACGGAGCCGGTGTCCAGCTCGATCGTGTCCTCCTTGTCCACGTTCTTACGCAGCCGGGCCGTGCCGGTGGCCGGATCGACCTCGACCACCCGGTCGAGCAGCTTGGCGGTGTCCTCGCGCCCTGAGGCGCTGGCCAGGTCTCTGGCCTTGGCCAGGCGGGCCGTCGCTGTTTCGACGTCGCCCATCGCCCGGGCGCTGAGCCCGTCCTGGATGAGGTCGTGCAGCTCGGCCTGGCCGGTGTAGTGGGCGACGTTGCCGTTGATCTGGGTGGACAACGCCAGGTCGTCGGTCCACTGGGCGAGCACGTTGCCGCTGGCCAGGACGTCCTGGGTGTCGGGGTGCACGAGCTTGACCCAGCCCGCCCTGATCTCCTGCCCGATCTGCCCGGAGGGCACCTCGACGCAGATATGGTATTTGCGCTCCTCAGCGCCCCAGGAGCCCGTCGGGTAGTCGCCGGTCATCGGGTTGACGTCGGCGCGCTTGCCGGTGAGGTCGAGCAGCACCGGGTCGACCTGCTTGACGAACATCAGCCGCGCGGCCTGCGGCACCCACACGCGCAATGACAGGTCGGCCACGGTCTTGCTCATGGACGCCTGCGTGAGCCGGCGGAAATACTCCGGCAGGTCCCCTTGGTCGCGCACGTAGTCGAACGTGCCGAGCATCGCCTCGGCCACCTTGCGCAGCTCTGCGGGCGCCCAGTCGGCGCCGATTCCGAGGCAGTCGCACACGAACTTGCCGCTCCACGCCGACAACACCGAGGCGAACACGTCGGCGCGCTCGTTGTTCTGGCCGTCGGTCATGAGCAGCGCGTGTTTGATCGCCTGGGGGCGCGTGGACAGCAGGTGCCCGGCCAGCTTCAGCCACTCGCCCATGGCGGTGCCGCCGTACGAGAGCAACCTGTCGATGGCCTTGGCCGCCTCGGTCCTGGTGGCCGGATTGGCCTGGACCAGGCTCGGCTCTCTGCCACCCGGATAGACGACCTTGGCGCTCCCGGTGCCGGAGACCACCGCGAAGTAGACGCCGTCACGCAAGGTCTGCACGGCCGTGGCGGCGGCCTGCCGGGCCTCGCGGATCTTGGAGCCGCTCATCGAGCCCGACGTGTCCACGATGATCACTTCGGCGGCCTCCGCCGGGACGGCCTGCGTGGTGAGGCCGCCGGTCGAGCTCACCGTGAGGATGGCGTGCACCTCGCGCCCGTCAAGAGGAAGGTACTTGTTCTGGTCGATGGTCAACGTGAAAGCGGCCTGGTCACTCATGTGCTTCTCCTAGGGGGATCACGACAATGGTCACGTTGTCCTGGCCGCCGGAGTCCAGCGCGTGGCGCAGCATCTCGCGTGCCAGGTCAAGCGGGGTCCCCGCGCGGGGGAAGGCGTAGCCGTCCAGATAGCGCCAGAGGCCGTCGCTGCAGACGAGCAGGTGCCCGGGCCAGCGTGGGGTGAGCGTTCGCACGTTGAGCGTGACGCCGACGGCGTCGGCGCCCAGCCAGGCGGTGATCTCGCCGGTCGGCACGGCGTCGTCCGTGGTCAGCGGGGTCCCGTCGGGGATCCAGTACGCGCGGCTGTCGCCCGCCCAGCCGAGCGTCACGCGGCCCGGCTCGACCACGGCGGAGACGTACGTGCAGGCAGGGGCGTCGTGCACGGAGGTGGCGAGTTTGCTCACCGCCCGCCCGGCCAGGTCGAACGCCTCCTCCGGCGACAGCCCCCCGGCCAGCGCGGCCGCCGCGGTCTCGACGGCGACCGCGGACGCCTCGTCGGCCCTGGGCGAGCTGCCCACGCCGTCGCAGACCACGGTCACGGTCGCGTCGCCGGCGGTCACCAGGGCCATCGCGTCCTCGTTGCGGCTGCGGCGCAGACCTCTGTCGGTGACGCCCGCGGCGCCGCCGTCGAGCACGATCTCGGCGTGGTCCCTGCCGGTGGGCTGGCGCAGGCCGCACCGCTCGCAGTAACCCTCGGAGTCGACCGCCGCGGCGTCGCAGAACGCGCACACCGGTGAGCCGAGAGCGTGGCCGCACGCCTCGCAGTAGACGTCGCCTTCGAGCACGGAGGCCTGGCACACCGGGCAGGCGGCGCCCGGTGCGTCGTGCTGGATGGCCTGGGGATCTGTCACACCCACGTCCTCGGTCGTACGGCGTTGGCCTGGTCGATGAGCGCGTGGCGCTCCTGGCGGGAGCCGGCCGCCCCGGCGAGCCTGCGGAAGATGGACTCGATGCGCCTGCGCAGCCCCGGCTCGGTGAACGGCACGCCCGCGAGCTGCCCGTTCCCCGGCGGCTTGTTCGTCTCCAGCCAGGTCAGCGCCGCGCCGAGCAGCTCGGCGGTGAGCAGGTCGCGGCGGCGCGGATCGAGGTCGGCCTGGGCGGCCACGCGCTCGACCGCGCCCGTCAGGTCGGCGGCGGTGAGCCCGCTCAGGTCGGGCCGCCGCACCACCGACGCGGCCAGCGCGACCTGCGCCGCGACCCGGTAGAACGACGTGGCGGGCACCTCGTCGAGCACGCTCATCCGGCCCGTCCTGGCCAGCCCGAACGCCGCGCTCACGTAGGAGTGGTCGGTCCGCCAGACGCACTCGTACCAGGTGGCGGCCGGCTTGCCCGCGTGTTCCAGCGCGAAGGCCAGCGCCAGCTTCGGCGCCGGTTCTCCCGGCAGCGCCGACAGGCAGGCGTCGAACATGGACACGGCCACCTGCTCCTGGCGCAGGGCCAGCGCCAGCACCCCGCGATACCAGGTGGGCCGCCAGTCGCCCGGCAGCTCCGCGGCCAGCTCGTCGAGCACGTCGCGCGCCTCGGCCGCCCCGCGCTCGGCCAGCAGCCTGGCGCGCATCAGCTTCGTCTCGGGGGTCTGCGGCATCGCGGCGAGCTGGTCGATCAGCGTCGCGCCGTCGCGGCCGAGCAGCCCGGCCAGTGAGCCGGCGGCCGGGTCCGCCGGATCGACCAGCGGCACGGGTAAGGCCGTCGCGACCGCCGCGGGATCGAGCGGCTCGAACACCTCGTCGTGCGCGTCCGACAGCGCCGTTCCCACCGCGGTGCGCTCCGGCCCGAACAACGTGGAGAGCGCCGGGTACGGCACCCCCTCCTCCATGGCGCTGATCTCCCGCAGCACCCCGACCAGCTGCTCCTCCATCTCCCACGCGCTCTGGAACCGGTCGGCGGGGGCGGCGGCGGTCGCCTTGCGCAGCAGCCGGGTGAACGACGGATGCCCGCAGTCCACCGGCAGCGGGACCGCCACGCCGTCCTTGGCCGGGCTGAGCCCCGGGATCGCCAGGACGGCCAGGGTCCTGGCCACGGTGTAAAGGTCGGAGGCGACCGACGTCGGCAGGGTCTCCAGCTCGGGGGCGTGGTAGCCGACCGTGGCCCACGACGAGCCGGGCGGCGAGCCGATGGGCTGCACCGCGCCCAGGTCGATGAGCTTGAGCCGCTTGCCGACCCTGATCACGTTGGCCGGCTTGAGATCGCAGTAGGCCAGGCCGTGCTCGTGCAGGTAGCCGAACGCGTGCAGGATCTCCCTGCCGTACATGAGGGTCTCGCGCAGCGGCAGCGGGCCCTGGCGGCGCAGCTCGTGCAGGGACTGGCCGCCCACATACTCCATGACGATGTAGCCGAGGCCGGCCGAGCGCTGGAAGTTGAAGATCTTGACGATGTTGGGGTGGTCGACCGTGGTGAGGAACTTCCGCTCGGCCTCGGCCGCCGCCAGCGCCTCGGCGTCGTTGGTGTTGAGCAGGCCCTTGAGCACGACCCACCGGCCGTCGAGGTTCTCGTCGGAGGCGAGGTATATCCAGCCGAGCCCGCCGTGCGCCAGGCAGCCGAGCACGCGGTACTGGCCGGCCACCAGGTCGTCCTTGCCCAGCTTGGGGGTGAACGAGAACGCCGTACGGCAGTGCGGGCAGAACCCGTCCGTCAGGCCCGGCCGGCCGTTCCTGGAGCGGCCCACCGGTTTCCCGCACGCCGGGTTGGCGCAGCGCCGCTTGTTCTCCGGCACCTCCGGGTCGGCCATCACCGCCGTGGCCGGGTCGCGGTAGGGCACGGACGGCAGGTCCGCGATGGTGGCCAGCACGCCGGCCCGCGACCTGCCGCTGCTGCCCGTCGGCCCGCTCATCGACCTGCTCACCGGCTGGGTCACCACCGGAACGGACGCGGGCCCAGGGGCGGATCCAGAAGCGGATCCCGGCGCGGGCCCAGAAGAGGGCGCAGAAGAGGGCTCAGAAGAGGGCGCAGCAGAGGACGCCGGCGCGGGCCGCGGCGGGCTCTCGGCGGTGCCGCACCAGTCGCAGTAGCCCTCCTCGATCGTTCCCGTGCAGCCGGGCTGCGCGCAGCGGGTCATCACTTACCTCCGTGGATCGCGCGCTGGTAGTTCTCGACGGCCGCCGCCGCCTTCGTCAGGTCACAGGGGGCGTTCCACAGCAGCGCGTGGGCGCGCGCGAACGACTCGGACACCGCCGGGTCCTCCGCCAGGCCCTTGCGGGCGGCCATCGCCTCGCAGGCGCCGAGGCGCCCGCGCAGCTCGTCGCGCCTGCCGATCAGGCCGTAGAGCGCCTTCGCCGTGGTCCGCGCCTGCTCGGCGGCCTTACGGGCGTCGTCTTCGAGACGGGCGAGGCGCTTGGCCCGCAGCACCCAGGGGTCGGCCGAGACGTCGAGCGCGTCGAGCTCGCCGGCCAGCGCGCCGACCCGGCTGCGCGGCTGGGCCTGCGGCGGCAGGGCGATCTTGACGACGACCGCGCCGTGGGCCAGGCGGGCCTCGCTCTCGGCCGCCCGTACCAGGTCGAGGGCGGCCACCAGGTTCTCGCGCCGCGCGGCGAACTCCCGTTTCACCGTGATCGCCAGGTCGAGCTCCGCGCGGGAGGAGGCGAGCAGGCGCGTCAGCCGGTCGAGGTGCGGCTCGACGGTCGCGCCGAGCGGGTCCTCCACCGCCGCGGTCCTCAACCGCGCCAGCTCGCTCTCCTCGGCGGTCAGACCGGCGGTCTCGCCCAGCTCGCTTTCCAGGTCGTGGATCTTGCTCAGGTCGGCGTCGGCGCCGTCGAGTCGCGGCAGCACACGGTTCCACACGGCGTCGATGTCGTTGAGCGCGGAGGTGACCTCGCGGAAAGCGGCGTTCATCCGGGTCACGGCCTCGTCGAGGGTCAGCCGCAGGTCCGTCTGGGGGATGAGTGAACGCCGCTCGACCGGCTTGGCGGCGGCCCGCAGGATGACGGAGGAGCCCGCGAGCAGCTCGGTGAGCGCGGCGAGCTGCTCGGCGCCGGGCCGGGCGCGTGAAGCCCTGATCTGCTCGGCGCGGCGCAGCACGGCGCGGTAGGCGTCGTTGAGCTGCCACAGGGTGGTCAGGGACTCCTGCGTCGCGGTCCATCGTTGTTCGGTGGACCCGCGTAAGGAGGCGCCTTTGAGCACCTGGTAGGTGGTGTGGGATTCGAGATCGAGCAGGTCGCCGGAGATCCGGTCGCGTTCGTCCGCGCGGGCACGCAGCGCGTATTCCGCGGCTTCCCTGCTCATGGGCGGTCCCAGGCTCATCACGCTCCCCGTGAAGCGGGCCCCCGATGCCCCGGTGCTCCTTACCGACTCAACGCGAAGGTTGCGCCGGTTGGTTCCGGGGTGGGGGGAACCCCTGACTTGTCCCTGATTCAACCCTGTGCCACCTGCAAACGACTTAAAAGATCTCGTACCGTTTCGAACATGGGACGTATTCTTCTGATCATCGTGGCCGTTGCCGCCGCGCTCATGCTCCTCGGCCCCCTCGTGGGCTTCGCCCTCACGCTGCTCAAGTGGGGCCTGATCATCGGCGGTGTGGCGCTGGGCGTCATGTTCCTGGCGAAGTGGGCGAAGAGGGCCTGACGAGCGGCGGGTTCCCGCGCAGTAGCTTCCCGAGGGATCCCCAGGCATAGTTGGGTGATGGAGGCGCGGCCGGCGGTCGACGACGCCGCGCTCGGGCGCGAGGCGCTGGCCGTGCTCGAGGCGAACTGGACAGGCACGGGCACCGTGCCCGCGCCGGGCCTCTACCCGCACCAGTGGAGCTGGGACTCCGCGTTCGTCGTCATCGGGTTGGCCAGGCAGCGGCCCGACCGGGCCCGCGAAGAGCTGCTCAGCCTGCTGCGCGGGCAGTGGGCGACCGGGATGGTGCCGCACATCGTCTTCCACACGCGGGAGGCGTACTTCCCAGGACCCTCCTTATGGCGCTCCCAGGAGCACGACGCCGCGCCGCGCGTGCTCACCTCGGGGCTCATCTCGCCGCCGCTGCAGGGATTCGCCCTGTGGTGGCTCTACCGGTACACCGGCGACGTCGCTTTCGTCAGGAAGGCGTTCCCCGCGCTGGTGGCCCAGCACGACTACCTCGCCTCGACCCGCGACCTGGGCGGTGCCGGGCTGGCCGCGATCGTGCATCCGTGGGAGTCGGGCATGGACGACAGCCCGGCCTGGGACGACGCGCTCGCCGCGCTCCCCGTGATCAGGTACGGCTACCGCAACGCCGGCATGGAGGAGCGCCACCCCGACAGCGCCCACGACCGCTACGTCTGGCTGGCCATGCGCTACCGCGACGCCGGATACGGCGCCGGCTACCTGCGCGACGAGCATCCGTTCGCGATCGAGGACCCGATGTTCAACGGGATCTGGCTGGCCTCCTGCCAGGCGCTGGCGGAGCTGGCGCCGCTGGCCCGCGCCGACCCCGCGCCCCACGCCGAGCAGGCCGAACGCATCCGGCTGGCCATGATCGAGCGCCTCTGGGACGGCTGCTTCTACGCCAAGGACCTGCGCACCGACCGGCTGATCAAGGTGTGCACGGTGGGCGGTTTCGGGCCGCTGCTCGACCCGTGGCTGCCCGGCGACCACGTGCGCGCCACCGTCGAGGTGCTGGAGTCGGCCAGGTTCATGGGCGCCACCGGCTACCCGGTGCCGAGCTGCGAGATCCGCGCCGCCCAGTTCGACCGCACCCGCTACTGGCGCGGCCCCTCCTGGGTGAACACCAACTGGCTGCTGCGCAGGGCCGCCGCCGTGCACTCACTCGGCCCGCTCGCCCGGCAGCTCACCCACGGCACCCTGCGCCTGGTGCGGCAGGCCGGCTTCCGCGAGTGCTTCGACCCCTTCGACGGCAGCGGGCGCGGGTGCCGGGACTTCTCCTGGAGTGCGGCGCTCACCCTGGATCTGCTCGCCGATACCGTTGAGGAATGAGCATTTTCCGCCGGCTGCCCGCCGACGCGCGCAGGTCCCTGACGATGGAGCGGGGAGAGCGGGTGCTGACGTTCACCCCCGCCGAGGACGGCCACGTGGTGGCCACGAACCTCGCCCTGCACCTGGCCGACGGCACGCGGCTGCCGTACGAGGAGATCGACAGGGCGTCGTGGGACGACGAGGGAGTGCGGGTGCTCACCACCGACGGCAGGTGGCACGCCGAGCGGATCGCCGAGCCACGCATGCTGCCCGAGACGCTGCGCGAGCGCGTCAACGCGACGATCGTGGTGAACAAGCACGTCAACCTGCCGGGCAGGGGCGGCGTGCGGCTGGTGGCCCGGCGCCGGCCGGGAGGTGAGGTGCTGGGCTGGACCTTCGTCTTCGACGACGGCCTCGACCCCGAGGACGCCGGCCTGCGCGCGCAGGCCGAGCAGGCCCTGGAGGGGATGCGGCGCAGCATGGGCGTGTGAGCCGCGGGCCCCACGCCCACGCGCCGCTCAGTAGGGGATGCCGGTCTCCTTCGCGCTCCTGCCCTCGACGCCGCCGTCCGGCCAGCCGGTGCCCGTGTCGGGCTTGTGGTCGTCATGCAGGAAGGGGATCCGCTGCTGCAGCGTGTCACCCATCCTCGTCCTGGCCATCCCGGCGAACTTCGACGCCTGCGCGCCCACCACCCCGGCCACCTCCTGGACCCTGGGGTTGTCCGCGACGCGCTGCGCCGTCCGCTTGATCTGCTCGTACCGCTCGCGTCCTGCCCGGCTGCCCAGCACGTAGCCGACCGCCAGTCCAACAGCGAATGTCATCCGATAACGCATTTCGCACCTCCGCTGCCTCCGGGCCTACCCTGCTTATGATGCGACACGCACTCCCAGAGTGCGCTAATCTATTCGTGCGCACGGCGGAGGGGCCCGAAAGCCCCGGTGACATGCGCGAAAGCCCGATCCCGCGTAGCTCAACGGCAGAGCAGCCGGCTGTTAACCGGCAGGTTATAGGTTCGAGTCCTATCGCGGGAGCAAGCGACAAGAGGCCCCCTCCCGGCTGCGGGAGGGGGCCTCGTTGCGTTCCGGAGATGCCGCTGGGATCCTTGCCACCCGGGGCTAGAACATGGTTCGGTTGGGGTCATGGCGGAACTCGTGCTCTCAACGGTCGACCAGGGCGTGCTCACGCTGACCTTCAACCGTCCCGACACCCTCAACGCGTGGACGGACGCCATGGGGCGGCGCTACTTCGACCTGCTGGCGGAGGCGGAGAAGGACCCCGCGGTCCGGGCCGTCGTGGTCACCGGCGCGGGCAAGGGCTTCTGCTCGGGCGCCGACTTCAAGACGCTCGACGCCGTCCGGACCGGCACCTACGACGAGCGCCCTGACCCCCGGCCCCACACCTTCCCCACGACCATCAGCAAGCCGATCATCGCCGCGGTCAACGGGGCATGCGCGGGGCTGGGCATGGTCCACGCGCTCGTCTGCGACCTCGTCCTGACGGCCGAGGAGGCCAAGTGGACGACGGCCTTCGCGCGGCGCGGGCTCATCGCCGAGTACGGGCTCTCCTGGGTGCTGCCGCGCCTCGTGGGGCAGCAGCGGGCCATGGACCTCCTGCTGTCGGGCCGGGTGTTCACGGGGCGCGAGGCGTACGAGCTGGGGCTGGTCAACCGGGCGGTGCCGGGGGAACTGCTGGTGGAGCAGGCGCGGGCGTACGCGCTCGAACTGGCGACGCACAGCTCGCCCGCGTCGATGGCGGTGATCAAACGGCAGGTCTGGCACGACTGGGAGACGACGCTGGAGGAGTCCGCGCGGACGGCCACCCGGGAGATGCTCGCCTCCTTCGAGCGGCCGGACTTCGCGGAGGGCGTCGCCAGCTTCCTCGAACGCCGCCCGCCGGGCTTCCCCGCCCTCTGACCCGTGTCTGATCCGCCGGCGCGGGCGGATCAGCGGGCGGGAACCCCACGGGCGGATCAGACGCGGTGGGCGCCGCGGGCCGGCGTGGCGGGCAGGAACCGGGGAGCCTGGAAGCCGCGCTCGGCGTACGCGGCGGCCACCGACTCCTGGACGCGGTCGAGCCGATCGACCGGCACCAGGGCGATGGCCGAGCCGCCGAAGCCCCCGCCCGTCATGCGCGCTCCCCTGGCACCGCCCTTGACCGCCGCCTCCACGGCGACGTCCAGTTCGGGCGACGACACTTCGTACTGATCCCTGAGCGAGAGGTGCGAGGCGTTCAGCAGCGCGCCGATCTCCGTGACCGCGCCGGCGCGGAGCAGCCCGATGAGGGCCTCCACGCGGTGGTTCTCCGTGACGACGTGCATCGTGCGCTTGCGCTCGTCGCCCTGGAGGAGCCCGAGCGCCGCGGCCAGGTCGGTGACGTCGCGCAGCGCGGGGACGCCGAGCTTGCGCGCCGCCGACTCGCACTCGGCGCGGCGCTTGGCGTATTCGCCGCTCGCGTGCTCGTGGTGCACGTGGGTGTCGATGATGAGCATGGCGAGGCCGTGGGAGGCCAGGTCGAGCGGGATGTTCCTGGAGGCGAGGGAGCGGCAGTCGAGGAACAGCGCGTGTCCCTCCTCGCACAGCGCCGAGGCCGCCTGGTCCATGATGCCGCAGGGCATGCCGACGAAGTCGTTCTCGGCCTTCTGCCCGAGCAGGGCGATCTCCATGGGGGTCATGCCGAGGTCGTGCAGGTCGTTGAGCGCGGAGGCGACGGCCACCTCAAGGGCGGCGCTGGAGCTGAGGCCCGCGCCCCGGGGGACGTCGCCGTCGATCGCGATGTCCGCGCCGGAGACGCTGTCGCCGAGCATGGCCAGGACGCCCACGACGTAGCGGGTCCAGCCCGTCGACTCGGCGCGGCTCGCCAGGGTGATGGGGCCACCGTCGGCCTGGAGGGACAGCAGGCGGACGATCCCGTCGGCGCGCGGGGTGACCGCCGCGGTGACGCCCCACGGCACCGCGAAGGGAAGGACGAAGCCGTCGTTGTAGTCGGTGTGCTCGCCGATCAGGTTGACCCGGCCGGGCGCGTGCCAGACGGTACCGGGGGACGCGCCATAGGCGGCACAAAAAGCTTCAACAACGCGCATAATCGAACACTCCTCAACATAGGCCCGACCGTAGACTAGCGGCATGGAGGAACTCCTGGACCCAGGGCTCGGTCAGGTCCGGGTGTTCCTGACACACGACGACAACAAACCGCGCAAGCTCAAGCACAACCTGGACCATCCCCGGCTGCTGACGTTCGGCGGCGCCTACTCCAACCACATCAGGGCCGTCGCCGAGGCCGGCCGGCGGCACGGGATCGAGACGATCGGCGTCATCAGGGGCGAGGAGCACCGGCCGCTCAACCCGGCACTGGCGCACGCCGCCGCCTGCGGCATGACGCTCACCTACCTCGACCGGGCCTCCTACCGGCTCAAGCACACCGACGAGGTGCAGGCCCGGCTGCGGGAGCGGTGGGGCGACGACGTGATGATCCTGCCGGAGGGCGGGAGCAACGCCGCGGCCGTGCGCGGGTGCGCGGAGTTGCCGGCGGAGATCATCGAGGACTACGACGTCATCTGCTGCCCGGTCGGCACCGGCGGCACGCTGGCCGGGATCTCGGCAGGGCTGCCCGAGGGGAGGCGGGCGATCGGGTTCGCGGTGCTGAAGGGGGCGGGGTTCCTGGCCGGCGAGGTGGCCAGGTTGCAGCGGGAGGCGTACGGCCGTACGTGGTCGAACTGGGAAATCAACCAGGACTACCACTTCGGCGGATACGCCAAGTCAACGCCAGATCTAGAGCGATTTATCGCGAAATATCGTGTCGAACGGATCTACGTGGCGAAAATGCTTTACGGCATCCTCGACCTCGCCCACCAGGGTGCCTTCGACCCCGGCACCCGCGTCGTCGCCGTGGTCACCGGTCAGCCCTCCACCCCCGTCGAGGCGTGCGGCGCCCCGACCGGCTTCGACTCGGGCGAGCCCCGCTGCCGCAGATAGATCGAGAGCACCACCATCGACAACACGGCGAGCAACTCCGACTGCCAGTTCTGCAGGCTCCGGTTCCAGAACTCCGGCGAGGTGACGTACGCGCTCCACGAGACAGGATCGCGCAGATCGCTCAGCCGTCCGGCGTTGTACGCCGCCTGCCCGGCCACCGACTGGGCCAGCCACGACAGCAGGAAGACGGCGCCCATCACCAGCCCCAGCGAGTTGCTGAGCACCCACAACCGCAGCCCTCCGGCCCGCGCCCAGGCGGGCGAGCTGGACTCGGCGTACCGGCCGACCCGCTGCTGCTCGTCGGACTCCGCCCCCTCCTCGCCCGGTTCCTTCGACTCGGGCGAGCCGCGCTGGACGAGCCAGACGGTCATCATGATGAACAGGAAGAACTGCAGGTACTCCGACTGCCAGTTCTCGGCCACGTCGACCGTGAAGGACGACGAGGCCACGTAGTCCGGCAGCGAGACCGGCTCCGCGCCCGCGGCCACCTGCCGGTCGTTGTAGTCGAGCAGCCCCGCCACGGCCTGCCCGCACACCGACAACACGAACATGATGAGGAACATCAGGGAGAGGGCGTTGTCCTTGAGCCGCCTCACAGCCGCGACCATCCGATCGCGAAGAACCACGCCAGCCCCACGACGATGATGAGCGTGGTGAGCGTGAACATCACCCGCATCAGTCCTCCACCTCGCACTCGTAGGGAAGGTCGGGAACCGGCCGGCAGCCCGCCGCCCTGACCCGCCACCCGTCGCTGAACCGGCGCAGGAAGAGCGTGTCGCCGGCCAGGCGCACCTGGGCCTCGTCGCCCCACACGCTGACCGAGGTGGGCTGGCCGCCGGGGCCCAGCTTCGCCTCGCGCAGCGCGTCGGCGCACGTCTGGCCGGGGGCGGGCAGCTTGTCGGCCGTCCTGCGGGCGAGCATGGCGCACGCGCTCTCCTCCTGCCGCCCGGCGATCGCGGCGTGGAAACGCTCCGCGGCACGCACGGGGGAGGCGGTGTCCACGGCGCAGCCGGCGACGGCGAGAACGGCCAGCGCCGGCACGACGAACGGGGTTCTCATGCGTCTCCTGCTACCCGGCCGTACGCCGGGCATGCTGGAGCGGCTGATCGCCGGTCAGTCGAGCCGGTCAGTCGAGCCGGTCAGCCCAGCTGGTCGAGCACTGGCGACACCAGGGCGTTGAGCTCGCGGGCCAGCACCACCACCGCCCGGTGGGCGCGCTGCTCGACCTCGTCGTGCGGGCCCTCTGGCTCCGGTGGCAGGTCGTCGAGCGGCACCGGCGCCTCGACCAGCAGCGTGGCCCGCAGGAACGGGATCCTGGCGAGATCCTGCTGGGTCGGCTCGACGTACTGGCCGAAGGTCTCCTGCCAGCCCAGCCATCCCCGGTCGCGCCACCAGGCCCGCGACCGGGTCAGCTCCTCCGGCAGCGGCGAGACGACCTTGACGCGCGCGTAGAGGGTGCCGTCCCAGGTGTTGCGGTGGCAGGTGGCCTCGAGGACGCGGCGGTCCCACCGTACGTAGCCGGGGGTCAGCGACGGCGGCGTCGCCAGCCGCCAGGCCGCGCACGCGAACCTGACGGGCGCGATGTCACCCCACTCGAACTCTTCAAGGTTCTTGCGCACGTGTACGGCATAGCGCCCGTCACGATCCCTGTCGAACTCCTGGTCGATCCAGAACGCCTTGCCCATGGACACCACGCTACGGCGCTGCCCCGCTTCTCCGCGCGTCGACTCCGAGATCTCGGAATGGCTGTGACCAAGGGTGGTGCATGTGTAGCTTTTTCACATTATTCGATGACCTTGGAGAGATGATGGCGTCAGAACAGCTCGACGCGGCCATGAACCACTGGGAAGCGGGAGATCTCGACGAGGCCGCCGCGCTGTTCAGGCAGATCGCGGCCACGGGTGACCCGGAGGCGTCCCACCTGCTGGCGGGGCTGCTGCAGGAGCAGGGAGACCTGGACGGCGCCGAGGCGGCGCACCGGTCGGTGATCCAGTCGGGTGATCCGGTGTTCGGACAGCGCTCCGCCATGGCCATGGGCATGATGCTGGTCAACGCCAAGGAGTGGCCGGCGGCCCACCGGGTGCTGACGATCGCCTCCGACGGCGCCGACTTCGAGGTGGCCGCGCTCGCCGAGACGGCCATGGTCCTGGTGTGCACCCAGCTCGGCGACGCGCAGGGCGCCCAGGAGGCGCTCGAACGTGCCCGCAGGTGTGACAGCCCCGCCGTGGCCGAGCTGGCCGCGCGGCTCGAACTGCCGGAGTTCGAGCAGGATCCTGCCTCGGCCCACGACCTGTACGAGGCGGCCGAACGCGAGGACGACTACCAGGCGCTGCTGACCTGCGGCGACCCCGAGGTCGTGTCGCTGTCGGCGTTCCGGCTCTACCAGCTGTACGCCGAGGCGGAGGAGTTCGGCGCGGCCCGCGAGGTGTGCGAGCACGCCATCGCCGTCGGGCACCCCGACCACCTGGCCATGGCGCACAAGCTGCTCGGAGCCGTCCTGGTGGATCTCGGCGAGTACGCCGATTCCGCGGCCGCCTACCGGGTGGCCGCCGAGGACCCCAGGCCCGACATCCGGTTGCCGTCGCTGATGGAGCTGGCCAAGGTGACCGCGCAGCTCGGCGACGAGGACGAGACCAAGGCGATCTTCCACAGGGTGATCGCCAGCGGGCAGCGCGAGCATGCCGTCGAGGCCCAGGCGTGCCTGGCCCAGATGCACACCGAGGCCGGCGAGGTGGCCGAGGCGCTGGCCGCGCTGCGCGCGGTGCTGGAGGCCGGTGAGAGCGCGTGGGCCTCGATCAGCGTCACCCTGCTCGGCATCCTGCTCGAACAGCACCCCGACGCCCACGACGAGATCATGGAGCTGGCGGCGTTCGCGGCGGGGCACGCCGACGCCGACGCCGCGTTCAAGGCCGGGCTGCTGCTCGACCACGACGCCATGCAGCAGCCGCTGCCCGACCCCGTCGAGGAGCAGGCGCTCCAGGACACCGACCTCGGTCTTGCCCGGCTGCGGGACGGCGATCTGGGCGAGGCCAGGCGGCTGCTGCGCAGGGCCGCCGACTCGGAGGCGCCGGCGCAGTCGCTGCGGGCCATGGTGGCGCTGGCCGAGCTGGAGCTGGGCGAGGGCGACCGGGAGCAGGCCGACGAGCTGCTGACGTACGTGGCCGAGAGTGACGACCTGCTCCAGGGGTTCAGCGCGACCTTCCTGCTGCACCTGCTGCGCGAGCCGGGCGAGGAGCCGCACCCCGTGCTCGCGGCGATGCTCGACCACCAGCGGCTGGGCAGGGAGGAGGGGCTGGCCCGCTACCGCGCGACCATGGACCACCCGGACCCCGCCGTGGCCGCGATCGGGACCGCCGTGTTCGCCCAGGTGCTGGTCTCCATCGGGTTCGACCTTTCCGACGCGGCCGAGCTGTTCGAGCGGGCGGCGGGCTCCGGCGACCCGCTGGCGCTGTCGTACACCGCACTGATCCGCAAGGACGTGCTGCCGGACACGGACGAGGCGGCCGCGCTGCTGCGCCGGGCCTGGACGGACGGTCATCCCGCGCTGGCGGCCTGGGTGGCGTACGCGCTGGGCGGGCTCGTCGCCGAGGACGACGCGCTCCTGGCGCGGGCCGCGTACGAGCGGGCGGCGGAGGCCGAGCACCGGGGCCTGCGCGTGGAGGCCGCCGCCGACCTGGCGGGCCTGTACGAGAAGCAGGGCGACCTGCTGGCCGCCTGCCGCCTGCACGAGCGGCTGATCGCGGAGGGGCAGGGGGAGCGCAGCGCGCTGCCGCTGGGGTACACCAGGGTCAGGCTGGACGATGTCGACGCCGCCCGCGCGGCCTTCGCCCGGGGCTCCGACGAGGTCAGCACATTCGGGCACGCGCTGCTCGGCCAGGACTTCGAGGCCGCCGCGGCGGCGTTCCCCGAGGGAGACGCGCACGGGATGGCCGGCGCGCTCGCGATGGAGTGCGCGCACGCCTGGCAGCGCGCCCGCCAGACCGGCGCCGCCGACCGGACGCTCTCCCTGGTGGTCGCGGCAGGGGACCCGGACCTGCGTCAGCGGGCCGGCTGCTACCTGGGTGCCCTGCGCGAGGACTCCGGTGACAAGCGCGGCGCCGTCGACGCGTGGCGGCAGGCGGCCGGCCCAGCGGTGGGCGGCGCGGACGGCCACCTGACCGGCGTGGCGCTGCGCTCAGCGGGACGGGTGCTGATGGAGCTCGGCGAGCACGCCGGGGCCGCCGAGGCGTTCGCCGGCGTGCCGGAGACCGGCGACGAGCGCCTGCGAGTCACGGTGGCCCTGGGACTCGGCGAGGCGCTGGTGGCCTGCGGCCGTGTGGACGAGGCCGGCGAGCGGCTGGCCGCGGCGCTGGGCGAGAACGCGTCGCTGCACCTCGCCCGGTTCCTGCTCGACCACGGCGACGCCGAGGGCGCGCTCGCGGCCATGACGGCCGCGCCGCCCGAGGTGAGCGGGGAGTCGGAACGGCTGCGCGGCACCCTGCTGGCCAGAACCGGCGACCTGGAGCCCGCGCGGGCGGCGTTCGAACGAGCGGCGGCCATCGACCCGGCCTCGGAGCCGCGGACCATGCTGGAGGCCGGCCGCTGCCTCATGGCGGCCGGTGACACCGAGTCCGCGCACTTCGCCCTGGAGCGGGCCGCCGCGCAGAAGGACGACGCGTACGCCGCCGCCGTCTCCCGCCACCTCCTCGGCCGGGCCACCCCGGAGGAGCTGCCCTGGGTGCTGGCGGCGGAGGGCGACCGGCAGGGCGCCCTGGCGGCGCTGACGGACCAGACGGGCTCCGAGCTGACGGCCGGGCTGCTGCTCGCGCTCGACGCCGAGGACCTGCCCGCCGTCCGCGGCCTGCTGGCCGGCGCCGGCCCGGCCGATCTGGGGGAGGCCCTGCGGGAGGTCCTGTCCCGGGCGCAGGACATGGAGGACGGCAGGGCGGGCCCGTTCTTCGAGCTGGTCGCCGAGCTGGGCGAGCCCGCGCTCGCGGCGGAGGCCAGGATCGAGCTCGGCGCCGTCCTCGCGAACGAGGGTCACCACTGCCGGGCCGAGCTGAGCTTCCTGCCCGCCACCGAACGGGCGGAGACGGCCGAGACGGCCTGGCGCAACATCGCGGTCGTACGCCGGTGCCGCGGCGACCTGGACGGGGCCGTGGAGGCGGCCAGGGCCGCACTGCCCGCCACCGCCCTCGTCCTGGCCGACCTGCTGCGCGAGCGCGGCGACGCGGGCGTCGTGCGCGCGGCGCTGGCCGAGGGGGCGGCGGCGGGCGACCTCGAATGCCGCCGCCACCTGCTCGTCCATCTGCTCCAGGAGCAGGACCACGACGCCCTGGAGCGGGAGGCCGAGCAGGCCGTGGCCACCGGCGACCCCGAGACCGTCGCCATGGCCTACTGGACGTGGGGCGACGCCCACAAGGCCAGGGGCGACATGGAGGCCGCGGCGCGCACGTACGGCATGGGCATCGACACCGGCTTCCCCGGCACCACGTCGAGCATGCGGGTGGACCTGGCCGGGGCGCTGCGTGAGCTGGGCGACACGGAAGGGGCGGCCCGCGAGGTCCGGCTGGCCCTCGAGTGCGGCGACCCGGACGCGATGGCCAGGGGCGGCGTGCAGCTCGGCGTCTGGCGGCACGAAGAGGGCGACGAGCTCGGCGCCGCGCGGGCCTTCGAGGCGGCCGCGGGCACGGGCACCGACCTGGCCAGGACCGCGATGAACAACCTCGAAACCCTCGCCTACCAGGCCTGCGGGCGCGGTGATCACCCGCTGGCCATGCAGGTGCTCGCGATGATGGGGGAGAGCGCCGCCGAGTCGGCCCGCGAGCTGGGGGACCTCTGCGAGGACCCGGAGGCCGTACGCGGATACTACGAGCTGGACGGAGCCGGGCCCTTCACCGAGCTGCGGGTGGCCGAGCGGCTGGCCGATCTCGGGCGTACGGACGAGGCCCGCGCGATCTACGAGCGGTTGCACGAACACGACAACCCCGACGTGCGCTTCGTGGCCGGCGGCAGGCTGCTCGAGCTGCTCGACGCGGAGGGCGACTCCGAGGCCTTCTACGACCTGACCGAGCGTCAGGCGGGCGACGCCGACAGCCCCGCGAGAGGCGTGTTCGCCAGCCTGCTCGGCATGCTCCAGAGCAGCCAGGGCGACACCGAGCAGTCCTTGCGCACGCTGCGGGACGCGGCGGAGGGCGGCGACCCGACCGTGCTCACCGCGTTCGCCCAGGCGCTGGTGGAGGCGGGCGAGGTCGACGAGGGCCGCGAGGTCTATCGCCGGGTGCTCGACGCCGGCGATGCCGACCGGGCCGTGCGGGCCATGATCGCGATCGGGCAGACCTACCACGACGAGGACGGGACGCGGGCGCGCGAGTGGTACCGCAGGGCCGTCGCCGCGGGAGACGGGCACAACGGCGCGCTGGCGGCCATGTACCTGGGCGCGCTGGCCAAGCGCGAGCGGGACTTCGGCGAGGCGCTCACCTGGTACCAGCGGGTCATCGACGCGGGCGACTCGGAGTCGGGGCTGGCCGCCGCGCACCTCGGCGAGCTCTGCTACTGGCTGGGGGACCGCGACGGGGCGCTGCGGTACTACGAGCAGACCCTGGGCCTGACCGAGCAGCCGGATCTGGTGGCCGAGGCGGCCTGCCGGCTGGGCGAGATCCGGTACGAGCGGGGCGATCTGGAGCAGGCCAGGCGGATGTTGCGGAGGGCGGCGGACACCGGCGACGCGTCGTTCGCCACCGAGGCGGAGGCGCTGCTCGCGAAGATCGGCTGAGCAAAGGGTGAACTTGCGGTTAATCAAATGACCAATTAGTCTCATCTGGTCAAACAAACGGGGTGAGACGAATGGTCAAGCCAGGACGACCGCCGCAGGATCCGGCGCGCCAGCGGGAGCGGGCGCACCGGATCCTCGACGCCGCAACCGAGCTGGTCCTGCGGTGGGGCTACGACAAGACCACGATCGACGACGTGGCCAAGCGCGCCGGCGTCGCCAAGGGCACCATCTACCTGCACTGGAAGACCCGCGACGAGCTGTTCACGGCGCTGCTGCGCCGCGAGCGGGTCCTCATGCTGGACGGCGTGCGCCGCAGCGAGCCCGCCACGCTCAGCGCGCTCTACGGCTCGTTCGCTCGTGAGGTGCTGCGCCGGCCCCTGCTCCACGCGCTGCTGGGTGACGACTCCGAAGTGCTCGGCAAGCTGACCCGCCAGAAGCTGCGCGGCACCGGCACACCGGAGCTGTTCCCGGCCCTGGACTCCTACCTGGCCGAGCTGATCAAGCGCGGCGCCGTACGCGAGGAACCGGGAGATCACGCCACGGTGGTCGGCTCCATCCTTTACGGGTTCCTGTGCATGCCCGAAGGCATGCATGGGGCCACCCGGCCCTCCGACGACCAGCTCGCGGACCTCGTGGCCGACACCATCGAGCGCACCATGAGCACCGGCCGCCCGCTGTCCGATGACGACGCGCACGCCGTGGCACGGGCCACGCGCGAATGCCTCGACGCCGTCACGGAGATCGCGGAGACGAAGCTGGCGGCCTCGATGAACGGCTACTCCAGCACCGCGGGGAGCGCGCGATGAAGGCCGTGATCCTTCTCGACGACGCCGCTGCCGACCTGGCGACCGCGGGCGGCAAGGGCGCCTCACTGGCCCGGCTGGCCAGGGCGGGGCTGCCCGTCCCCGGCGGGTTCCACGTCACGACCGACGCCTACCGCGCGTTCGTGGCGGAGTTCCGTGACGAGATCCTCAAGGCGTCCTCGGCCGACCCCGCCGTGATCGCGCGGATGTTCGCCGAGCACGACATGCCCGCGGAGATCTCCGAGGAGATCCGCCACGCGTACGCGGCGCTCGGCGGCGACGTGCCCGTCGCCGTCAGGTCCTCGGCCACGGCCGAGGACCTGCCCGGCATGTCGTTCGCCGGGCAGCAGGACACCTACCTCAACATCAGGGGCGACGCCCTGCTCGACGCGGTCAAGCGCTGCTGGGCCTCGCTGTGGAACCCGCGAGCCATCGCCTACCGCGACCAGAACGGCGTCCCCCACGATGATGTGGCGCTGGCCGTGGTGGTGCAGGAGCTGGTCGACGCGGACGCGGCCGGCGTCATGTTCACCGCCGACCCGGTCACCGGCGCCCGCGACGAGACCGTGATCAACGCCTCATGGGGGCTGGGCGAGGCGGTCGTCGGCGGGCAGGTCACCCCCGACACGGTGGTGGTGTCCGGCGGAGCGGTCGTCCGGTCGCGGACCGCCGACAAGACCGTGATGACCGTCCGCACCCCCACGGGCACCGAAGAGCGGCCCGTGCCCGGCGACCTGCGCGGCAAGGCCGTGCTCGACGACGCGCGGGCCGTGGAGCTGGCCGGGATCGGCGCGCGGATCCAGACGCTCTACGGCACGCCGATGGACGTCGAGTGGACCTCGCGCGACGGCGCGTTCGCCATCGTGCAGGCCCGCCCGATCACCGGCATCGCCCCCGAGGTCGAGGAGTGGAACGACAGCCTCAAGGGCGGCTACCTGTGGACCGGAGGCAACCTGGGCGAGGCCATCCCCGACGTGATGACGCCGCTGACGTGGTCGTTCGTGCGGCTGTTCATCGCCGAGGCGATGTCCGCCTCCACCCTGCCCGGCTTCGACCTGGTCGGCAACATCGGCGGCCGGTTCTACATGAACCTGAGCGTCGTCCACTCCATCGCCACGGCCCTGGGCATGAAGAGCCGGCTCAGCGCGGTCGAGCAGATCTTCGGCAAGGTCCCGCCCGGTCTCGACGTGCCCCTGGTGAAGGTCTCCCGGTGGGAGATCCTCAAGCACGTGCTGCCCATGGCCGTGCGCATCCGCCGACGCGTGCGTACGAATTTCAAGGGCATGCGCGCGTTCCTGGCCACCTCCCAGCAGCGCTGCGAGGACCTGCGGGGCAGGATCGCCGCCACCGGCTCCGCCCTCGACCTCGCCGCCCTGTGGGACACGGAGATCCGGGAGCACACGGTCACCGCCTGCAGCATGCTGGAGGCGGCCGGCCGCCAGGGCGGCACGGCCCTGGTCTTCACCCGCGACCGCCTGCGCCGGCTGATGGGCGAGATCGACGCGGAGGCCATGCTGACCGGGGTCAGCAGCGGCGGCGAGCTGGCCAGCCTGGGCCCGGTGACGGGGCTGTCGAGACTGGCCAGGGGAGAGATCACCAGAGACGAGTTCGCCCGCACGTACGGGCATCGCGGCGCCCACGAGTTCGAGGTGTCGATGCCCCGCCCCGGCGAGGACCCCGGCTGGATCGACGCCCAGCTCGCGGGGCTGAGCGACCTGCGGGACGACACGGAGGCGCTGCTCACCCGGCAGGCCAAGACCAGGGAGGAGGCGTGGGCGCGCTTCGCCGAGCGTTATCCCCGCAAGGAGGCCAGGACGCGCGCCCGGGTCCAGCGGTGGAGCGCTGTGGTGCGTGACCGCGAGGCGACCCGTTCTGAGAACATCAGGGCCTTCTGGGTGCTGCGGGCCTTCGCCGTGCGCGCGGGGGAACTGACCGGGCACGGCGACGACGTGTTCTTCCTGTACCTGGAGGAGCTGCTCGCCCTGCTGCGCGGCGACCCGGCGGCGCTGGAGCGAGTGCCCGTGCGGCGGGCCACCTACGAGCGGTACGCCGCGCTGCCGCCCTACCCGGCGCTGATCGTCGGCCACTTCGACCCGGTGCGCTGGGCCGCCGACCCCGCCCGCCGGGCCGACCTCCACGACGCGCGCGGATCCTCCGTCACTGTGAGCGACACCGTGACCGGCTTCCCCGGCGCGCCGGGCGTGGTCGAGGGCGTCGCCCGCGTGCTCTCGGGCCCCGAGGAGGGCGAGCGGCTCAAGTCGGGCGAGATCCTGGTCACGACGCTGACGAACGTGGGCTGGACACCGATGTTCCCGCGGGCCGCCGCCGTGGTGACCGACCTGGGCGCGCCGCTGTCGCACGCCTCGATCGTCGCCCGCGAGCTCGGCATCCCGGCCGTGGTC
Organism: Nonomuraea diastatica; assembly: GCF_004349015.1. NCBI lineage: Bacteria > Bacillati > Actinomycetota > Actinomycetes > Streptosporangiales > Streptosporangiaceae > Nonomuraea > Nonomuraea diastatica. Next base: position 33,319 of record NZ_SMKP01000035.1, on the reverse strand, counting down.
GGCACCGGCAACGCCACCATGCGGCTGCGCGACGGCGACCGCATCAGGGTCGACGGCGAGCGGGGCACGGTCGAGTCGCTGGAGTCACAAGACTCCGCCAAGGCGGTCGCGCCCGTGGGCGGGGTGTGATCACGTCGGTCGACATGATCGACGAACCGAACCCAGACGACGAACGCGAGCTGGAAGCACGCTGCGCCCGCTTCAGGATCGCCAAGCAGGAACTCGACCGGGCCGGGCGGCGGCACGGCGAGAGGGACGAGGAGGACGAGGCCGACTCCGCGGCGTGAAGGCGTCCTGAGCACGGCGGCCGATTTCGCACGCTGCGGGAGCACGGGGTGCGTGGGGTGGTCAGTCCTCGCGCACGCTTTCCAGGACGTGCGAGCGGCCGCTGATCAGGCGGTGGCCGCCCGGGCTGAGCGAGTTGACGAGCAGGCGATCGGCTCCCGGCAGGGCGGTCAGCCGGAGCATCAGGTGGCGAACGGCGATCCGCCACCGGTGGGACGGGGCCATCCACTCGATGAACCGCCGCCCGAAGCGCTGGACCTCGGCGATGCTCGGCGCCATGCGCTCCTGGTAGCGGCCGAGGGCGCCGTGCAGGTCGCCGTCCGCGGTGAGCTCGTCGGCCAGGACCCACGCCCCCGCCATGGCCATCGACGCCCCCTGCCCGGCGAACAGCGACACCGCTTGGCAGGCGTCGCCCACGAGCGCGACCCGCCCCGCGTGCCAGCGCTCCATCTCGACCTGGGTCACCAGGTCGTAGTAGAGCTCGGGCGGGCCGGGGCAGCGGGCCAGCACTTCTGGCAGGATCCAGCCGCGCTCCCCGAAGGCGCGTCGCAGCTCGGCCACGGGATCTCCTGGCAGTGCCGGATCGGGGTCACGGCGCAGGAACAACAGCGACAGCCGGCCGTCGCGCAGCGCGTACGCGCCGGCCATCACGCCGGGCTCGGTGAGCATCTGGTAGCGCGTGCCGATCTGCTCGCTGAGCCGCGCGTCACGCAGGGTGAAGGCGGCCACGTGGTGCCCGAGGAAGCGTGGCGCCACGTCGCCGAAGGCCAGCTCGCGCACCCGCGAACGGGTGCCGTCGGCCCCCACGAGCAGGTCGGCCGCGCGTGACGTGCCGTCCGTCAGCCGTATCGACACCCCCTCCGCGTGCTGGTCGAACGACGCGACGCTGGCGCCGTAGGTGATGGGGGCGCGCACCTCGCCGGCGATCACCCGTGCGAGGTCGCCGCGGAGCAGGCTCATGATGTCCTCCATGTCGGAGGGCAACGTCAGGCCGCTGGTGTGGCGCCCGCGGCGGTCGACGTAGCCGACCTCGCCGACCGGGTAGCGGACGTCGAGCAGCCGGGGCAGCAGCCCCATCCGCCGGGCTACCTGATGGCCGGGGCCGTAAAAGTCGATCATGTAGCCGCCGTCGCGGAACGCCGCCGCGCGCTCGACCAGCTCCACCTCCCAGCCGGCGCGTTCGAGGTGCCAGGCCAGCGTCAGCCCGGCGATGCCGGCGCCGCAGATGAGGGCCTTCACGATGGTTCCTCCGGGATGCCCAGCATGGTCCGCAGCGGCCCCGCCATCGCCGCCACATCGAGGCCGGGGTCGAGCGAGCGGTGGAGGACGACGCCGTCCAGCGCCGCGGCCAGCATCGCGGCCGCGGTCGGCGCGTCGCCCTGATAGCCCGCCTCGGCCAGCCACGCCGCGACGCGGGAACGGAACGCGGCGATCTGCCCGGCCAGCCTCTCGCGCAGCTCGGGAAGCCGCGTGGAGGCCAGGAACATCTCCACGACCAGCAGCGAGGCGGGGTCCGTGCCGCCGTAGCGCGACAGCTCGCCGAGCAGCCAGTCGACTCCCTCGCCGATCCCGGGGCGGGCGCGGAGCTCGTCGGCGAGGGAGTCGAGCAGCCCGCCGGTGAAGGCGAGCCCGGCCGCGACGAGCAGATCCGTCACGGAGGCGAAGTGGTAGTGGACGACGCCGGGAGCCACCCCGGCCCGCTCGGCGACCAGCCGGGTGGTGACGCCGCCCCACCCGACCTCGGGCACGAGCGTGACGGCCGCGTCGAGCAGCCGCTGCCGGGTGGCTCTGCCGCGTTCCGCTGAGGTTGCTGAGGTAGAGGCCATCGTCGACCTTCCTGTACGTACGACTTGGGCCGTCGCCCAAATCATACACCCAGGTCGATCGTCCAGGAAGAAATCCGGTTGCCCCGCCGGCCGCGGCTCTGGTGTGCTGACCTGAGCCGAACGATCAGAGGAGCACCACCATGCGAGCACCTGTCATGTCCACCCAGGAAGGAAGATCCATCTCAATGAAGGACATGACGTTCGGTGCGTATGCTCAATCTCGGGATCCTCGCGCATGTAGACGCCGGTAAGACCAGCCTGACCGAGCGGCTGCTGCACGCCGCCGGCGTCATCGACGAGATCGGCAACGTCGATGACGGAAACACCCAGACCGACTCCCTGGCCCTGGAGCGCCAGCGCGGCATCACGATCAAGTCCGCGGTGGTCTCGTTCGTCGTCGGAGACACCACGGTCAACCTCATCGACACGCCCGGCCACCCCGACTTCATCGCCGAGGTGGAGCGCGTGCTGAGCGTGCTCGACGGCGCGGTCCTGGTCGTCTCGGCCGTGGAGGGTGTGCAGGCGCAGACCCGCGTGCTCATGCGCACGCTGCGCCGGCTCGGCATCCCCACGCTGATCTTCGTCAACAAGATCGACCGTCGGGGCGCCGACCCCGGCCGCGTGCTGGGCGAGCTCGCCGAGAAGCTCTCCCCGGCCGTCGTCTCCATGGGGTCGGCCGCCGGTCACGGCACGGCCGGCGCGTCCTTCACGCCGTTCGACGGCGAGCCCGCCTTCGCGGGCCGCCTGCTCGACGTGCTCGCGGACCAGAACGAGGCGCTGCTGGCCGCGTACGTGCACGACGAGGACTCCGTGTCGTACGCCAGGCTCCGCGCCGAGCTCGCCGCCCAGACGGGGGAGGCGCTGGCGCACCCGGTGTTCTCGGGCTCGGCGATCACCGGCGCCGGCGTCGACGCGCTGATCGCCGGCATCGAGGAGCTGCTCCCGGCCGCCGAGGGCGACCCCGAGGGCCCGCTGTCCGGCACGGTCTTCAAGGTCGAACGCGGCCCGGCGGGGGAGAAGATCGCCTACGTGCGCATGTTCTCCGGCACGATCCGCACCCGCGACCGGCTGCGCTTCGCGGGGGAGCCCGGCGCGGCCCGCGAGGGAAAGGTCACCGCGATCACTGTCTTCGACCGCGGCACGGCGGCGCCGGTCCCTGAGGTGGGCGCGGGCCGCATCGCCCGGTTGCGGGGCCTGGCCGAGGTCCGGATCGGCGACACGATCGGCCTGCCGCGGAAGGTCGAGGCGCAGGGGCATTTCGCGCCGCCGACGCTGGAGACGGTCGTGACACCGGTCCGGCCGGGCGACCGGGGAGCGCTCCACGTGGCCCTCGCCCAGCTCGCCGAGCAGGACCCGCTGATCGCCCTGCGCCAGGACGACGTGCGGCAGGAGGTGTCGGTCTCCCTCTACGGCGAGGTGCAGAAGGAGGTCATCCAGGCCACGCTGCGCGACGACTACGGTATCGACGTCACCTTCCGGGAGACGACCACGATCTGCGTCGAGCGGCCGATCGGCACGGGAGCCGCGGTCGAGGTGATCGCCAAGGAGCCCAACCCATTCCTCGCCACCGTCGGGCTGCGCGTCGAGCCGGGCCCGCGCGGCGGCGGCGTGGAGTTCCGGCTGGAGGTGGAGCTGGGGTCGCTGCCGTACGCGTTCATGAGGACGATCGAGGAGACCGTGCACGAGACGCTCCAGCAGGGTGTGCACGGCTGGCAGGTCGTCGACTGCGTGGTCACCCTGACCCATACCGGCTACTGGGCCAGGCAGAGCCATATGGGCGGGGGGTTCGACAAGAGCATGTCGAGCACCGCGGGAGACTTCCGCAACCTGACGCCGCTGGTCCTGATGAGCGCGCTGGCGCAGGCCGGCACCACGGTGGAGGAGCCGATGCACCGCTTCCGCATCGACCTGCCCGAGGACACCGCCGGTCAGGTGCTGCCCGTGCTGGCCCGGCTGGGTGCCGTGCCGCGCGCCCAGTTCCCCGGCCTGCTGGCAGGCGACATCCCGGCGGCCGGGGTGCACGCGCTGGAGCAGCAACTGCCGGGGCTGACCAAGGGCGAGGGCGTGCTGGAGTGCCCCTTCGACCGCTACCAGCCCGTACGCGGGCCGGTTCCCGAGCGCCCGCGCACCGACCACAACCCGCTCAACAGGAAGGAGTACCTGCTGCGCGTCGTCCGGCGGGTCTAGCGGCCGTCCCGGTCGGGGTCGGCCGACAGGACGATCGCGCCCAGGTAGCCGTCGCCGTCCTCCACGACCGTCGTGAGCATGCCGTCGCGGTAGTCCTCGTCCTTCTCGTTGACCGTGTCGCGCCCCGGGTGGGCGGAGTACGGGGGCCTCGCCAGGACCTCGGCGTTGCGCGACTCGTCGAACATCAGCTGCGTGCACAACACGCGCTTGTCGCTGACGTGGACCATGACGTGGATGTGCACGGTGCGGCCGGGGTACCAGCCCGGCCAGATCGTGGTGAACTGCACGATGCCGTCGGGGTTGGTGACTTGGGCGCCCCGTAGGTAACGCTTGTCGTCGGTGGGCGTCATATCGGTCATGAGTGGCTTGCCGAGGCTGCCGCCTTTCGACTCCTTCTCGGCACCCGAGTACAGACCGGCGGCGTCGCAGTGCCAGATCTCCACCACGGCGTCGCGCACCGGCCGGCACGCCGTGCTGTCCTGGACCCTGATTCCCAGCCGCAGCCGCACGCCCGGCTTGCCCTCGCGGATGTCGCTGCGGATCCTGCCGGCGTCGAAGTAGAAGGGTCCCTGCGTCGCGCTGGGCGTCAGCGTGCACGTGCCGGCGCCGGCGAGCAGCGAGGAGATGTCCGTGGTCACCGTGCCGGCCCTGGCGCCGGAGGCCGACAGCAGGCCGCCGAGCCCGAGCGAGCTGACACCGGCGATCAGCCGCCGCCGGCTGACCCGCCGGCCCTCATGATCGTGTCGCACTGGAGTTCCTTCTGGGCGTTCCGTCCCTTCGCTCGAACTTCTCACGGAACGATGGAAATCGCCCGAAGGCGCGGCGGTGACCAGGCGTTCTCGTCCGCACACCTCCCGATCTCTCGGCGGGGTGGCTGTCATTACCGATCCGGGCGGAGGTGTACCTCGTCGGTGACGGCCGGCGCATCGACATGCCCGCGTCGTGGAAGCCGCGGCAACGGAACGGCGGCGCGTACGCGGACGTGCCGCCACCGCGGACCTGGCCGGCGCCCCGGCCGTGCCCGCCGATATCAATCTGTCACCGAACCGGTGTAGTTATTTGCTTACTTTCCGTGATGATGCGTGGGAGCGTCGGGCAAGCTGCTGGCTCAACTCCCTGCGATAGGCGGCGATCACGATGGCGGGCAGATGGCAGGCGGGCAACCTTCCCGCGGAGTCGACGACCTTCGTCGGGCGCAGGCAGGAGCTCGACCGGGTGCGCCGGGCCTGCGGGCGTTCGCGCCTGGTGACCCTCACGGGCGCAGGCGGGGTCGGCAAGTCCCGCCTGGCCCTGCGGGCCGCCGCCGAGCTGCGACCCGGCTTCAGCGGCGGCGCCTGGCTGGTGGAGCTGTCCCCGCTGGACGACGGCACGCTGCTGCCGCACGCCATCGCCGAAGCGCTCAAGCTCACCGACCACACCACCCGCCCCATGGCGGAGGTGCTGGCCGAGCACCTGGCCGGGCGCGAGGTGCTGCTCGTCCTCGACACCTGCGAGCACCTCGTCACCGCCTGCGCCGCCACCGTCGAGACGTTGCTCGCCGCCGTGCCGGGGCTGCGCGTGCTGGCCACCGGCCGCCGCCCGTTGCGGGCGCCGGGCGAGCTGGTGCTCGTGGTCGCCCCGCTGCCGGTCCCCGGCGACGGAGCTGACGCGGGCGCCCCCGCCGGGCCCGCCGGGGGCGACGCGGTGGCCCTGCTGGCCGAGCGCGCCGCAGAGGTCGTGCCCGGCTTCGACCTCGCAGACCACGACCAGGCGGCCGTCATCCGGCTGTGCCGGCGGCTGGAGGGCATCCCGCTGGCGATCGAGCTGGCCGCGGCGCGGCTGCGGGAGCTGCCCGTCGAGGAGCTGGCCGACCGGCTGGACGACCGGTTCGCCGCGCTCGGCGACACCCCTTCCGGGCTCCCGGCGCACGCCGACCCGCCCTGGCACCAGGACCTCCGCACCGCCGTCGGGTGGAGCCACGAGCTGTGCGAACCGGCCGAGCGCCTGCTGTGGGCCCGCCTGTCGGTCTTCGCGGGCGACTTCGGCGCCGACGCCGCCCGCGTGGTGTGCGCCGACGACCGGCTGCCGGAGTCGCACATCGGCCTGCTGCTCGACGCGCTGTCGGACGAGTCGATCCTGACCTGGCTGCCCACGGGCGCGGGAGAGCGCTACCGCATGCTCGACACGCTGCGCGAATACGGCGCAGGCCGGCTGCGCGCGCTCGGCGAGGAGGAGCGGTTCAAGCAGCGGCACCGCGCCCACTACCTGTCGCTGGCCGGCCGGGGCGCCGCCGGATGGCTCGGGCCGGGACAGATCTCCTGGTACGACCGGATGATCGGCGAGCACGACAACCTGCGTGCCGCGCTGGAGACCTCCCTCGCCGGCGACGACGGCCGCCCGGCGCTGGAGCTGGCCGGGACGCTGGCCTTCTTCTGGTACGGCTGCGGCCACGCCAAGGAGGGCCGCCACTACCTCGCCCAGGCACTGGCCATGGCCGGCCACCAGGCGCCCCCCGCTCCGGCCCACGCCGGGCCGACGGCCGGGGACGCGCCCCCAGGTCCGGTCCGGCCGTCGGCCGCGGACGCGCCTCCCGACCCGGCCCTCGTCCAGGCGCTCTGGGCCGACGGCCTGCTGGCGTGCACCCAGGGTGACGCGGACGGCTGCGCGACCAGGGCCGCGCAGTGCGAGGAGGCCGCGAAGGCCGGCGACGCCTACGCGGCCACGTGCGCCAGGGCGCTCAGAGCGGCGGTCGCGGTGATCCGCGGCGACGCGGCCGGGGCGCTGGCCGCGTCGCGCCACGCCCACGAGACGCGCTGGAAGGAAGACGCGTTCACCCTGCCCAACCTGCTGGCGCTGTTGTGCCGCGCGCACGCCCAGACCGTCGACACGCGCGTCGACGGCGCCATCGCCGTGCTCGACGACGTGCGCTCGCTGTGCGACCAGCGCGGCGAGCGGTCGATGCGCTCACACGTCGATTTCATGCGCGGGCGGGTCGAGCTGACCAGGGGCAGGCTCGGCGCGGCCGTCTCCTACGGCCAGGCGGCCCTGCGCACCAAGCAGCGGCTGCACGACCGCTTCGGCATCGGCATGACCGTCGACCTGCTGGCCTCCGCGGCGGGCGCGGCCGGCCAGGCCGAGCGCGCGGCGCGGCTGCTCGGGCTGGCCCAGCGCATCTGGAGCACCCACGGCCGGGCCCAGGCCAGCGTGCCGGCGTGGGTCGCGACACGGAAGGCGTGTGAGCGGCGGGCACAGGAGGCGCTCGGCCCCGCCGCCTACCACCTGGCGTTCGCCACGGGTTACGACAGCGACGTCGACGCGGGCATCGCGTACGCGCTCCAACCGCAGGGCGAGGGCCCGCACAACGGCGGCCCGCCCGGCTGAATGATCAGAGCCCCGGCGGGCCGTAGATCTCCGGGATCGCCCGCTTGATCTCCGCCACCGTCAGCTCGGGCGTCATCCCCGTGCTGTCGACCCCGAGGTAACGATAGCCGTCCTGATCGGCGGCGATGGTCGTGTCGCCGGTGTCGACCAGGTCCACCCGGTCACGCCACTCCTGCGTGGTCTGCTTGGCGCGGGTGAGCCTGCGGTGCTGCCGCCCGACCAGCCCTCACGGACGCGGTGCCGACCGCGCCACGCCGGTCAGCGCTGCCGAGCCGGGCGGATGATCAGCTCGTTCACGTCCACCTCCGGCGGCTGGCCGATCGCGTACGCGATGGCGTCGGCGATCGCGGACGGCGGGATGGAGTCCGCCCGGTAGGTGCGCATCGCCTCCTGGGCGCTGGCCTCGGTGATGGTGTCGGCGAGCTCGGACTCCACGACGCCCGGTGAGACGGTGGTGACGCGGATGCTCGGGTCGAGCTCCTGGCGCAGGCCCTCGGTGATCGCCCAGGCGGCGTACTTCGTGGCGCAGTAGACCGCGCCCGTCGGCACCACCTCGTGGGCGCCGATGGAGGCGACGGTGACGAAATGGCCGCCGCCCTGCCGCTGGAAGTGCGGGAGTGCGGCGGCGATGCCGTGCAGCAGGCCGCGCACGTTCACGTCGATCATCCGGTCCCACTCCTCCACCAGCAGGGAGTCGAGCCGGGACAGCGGCATCACGCCGGCGTTGTTCACGATCACGTCGATCCGGCCGTGCCGCTTCGCGGCGGTGTCGGCGAACGCGGCGACGTCCTCGCGGTCGGTCACGTCGAGGCGGTGTACGTCGACCGTGCCGCCGCCCTCCTTGATCCGGGTGGCCAGGTCATCGAGACGGTCCGTGCGGCGGGCGCCGATGACGACGTGGTTGCCGTCGCCTGCCAGCCGCAGCGCGGTGGCCTGGCCGATGCCGCTGCTGGCACCGGTGATCAGGACGATCTTCTCAGTGGTGGTCATGTCGGGCGCTCTCTTTCGCTTCGAGACGCCGGCTCCATTCGGGAAGCCGGCTCATTTCGGGAAGTCAGCGCTGAGCGTGAGGTCACGCCAGGCGTCGAAGCCGGTTCTGAGGGTGTCCAGCCGGGCCGAGGCGACGTCGTACGCCGTCCTGCCCAGCAACAGGCGGAGCGGCGGCTCGTCGGCTCCGACCGCGGCGATGATCGCCTGGGCCGCCCGTTCAGGGTCGCCGGGCTGGTTGCCGTAGGTCGCCAGCGTGGCGGCGCGGCGCGCGCCCGCCGTCTGCGCGTAGTCGTCGATCCGTACGGGAGACTGGCGCATGGAAGGGCCGGACCAGTTGGTACGGAACGCGCCGGGCTCCACGATCGTGACCTTGATGCCCAGCGGTGCCACCTCCGCGGCCAGCGATTCCGACACGCCTTCCACGGCGAACTTGGTGGCGTGGTAGTAGCCGGTGGCGCCGAAGGCCGCCAGGCCGCCGAGCGAGGAGACGTTCACGATGTGGCCGGCGCGGCGGGCGCGCATGCCGGGGAGCACGGCCTTGGTGACGTCCAGCAGGCCGAAGACGTTCGTGTCGAACAGCGCGCGGGCCTCGCGGTCCTCGCCCTCCTCGACGGCGGCCAGATAGCCGTACCCGGCGTTGTTGACCAGGACGTCGATGCGGCCGAAGGCGGACTCGGCCCGCGCGACGGCCTCCTTGATCTGACCCTGGTCGGTGACGTCGAGCGGCAGGGGCAGGGCCCGGTCGCCGTGGCGGGCGGCCAGGTCCGCGACCTGCTCCGGGGCGCGGGCGGTGACGGCCGCGCGCCCGCCACCCTCCAGGACGGCGGCGGCCAGCGCCCGGCCGAGACCGGTGGAGCAGCCGGTGATGAACCAGACGGGCGTGTCACTGGTGGTCATGCGAGGAGTCACTCCAACGTGGTGGTGGTCTACGTGTTCACGCGGTCGTCGTCGTGCGCGGTCAGTGGTCGATACGCGGTCAGTGGTCGATGTGTGGTCGTTGGTCGTGCGCTGTGGTCGCTGGTCGGTGTGGTCGTTCCCGGGCGTTCGTTTTCGGGCATGACCGACCGGCGCGCCGGCCATCTCGGCGGGCGCGTGGCCGGTGGGGGATCAGTCCTCGGTGACGGGCGGTCGTTCGGCGGCGTGCGCCGGACGCCGTACTTCTTCCTCGGCCGTCAGGCTGCCCAGCAGGGCCAGCGCCTCCTCAGAAGGGTTGCCCGGGTCGGCCTGGTAGACGACCAGCTGCTGGCCGGGGGCGCCGTTCACGGTCAGCGACTCGTAGCGGAGCGTCAGCTCGCCCACCAGCGGGTGGCGGAACCGCTTGGTCTCGTGGGTCTTCTGGCGGATGTCGTGGCGGGCCCACAGCGTGCGGAAGGTCTCGCTCTTGAGCGACAGCTCGCCCACCACCTCGATCAGCTGCGGGTCGTCGGGGTCGGCGCCGGCCGCCGCGCGCAGCCCGGCGACGGTGTTGACCGCCACCCGGTCCCAGTCGGGATAGAACTCCCGCGCGTCCGCGTCGAGGAACACCAGCCGCACCAGGTCGCCGCTGTGGGCGTGTCCGGCGAACAGGGCCTTGCCCAGGGTGTTGCCTGCCAGCACGGTCAGGCAGCGGCCCAGCACCACCGCCGGCGTGTGGGGCCAGGCCTGCATCATGCGCAGCAGGTGCGGGCTGACCTGTTCGCGCCGGAGCGCCGGGCGCCTTCTGACGGACGGGCCGGCCAGCTGGTGCAGGTGGGCGGCCGCGTCCTCCTCCAGGGCGAGGGCGCGGGCCAGCGCGTCGACCACCTGCGCGGACGGGTGGCGTTCGCGGCCCTGCTCCAGCCGTACGTAGTAGTCGGTGCTCACGCCGGCCAGCTGCGCCACCTCTTCGCGGCGCAGTCCCGCCACCCGGCGGCGCGCGCCCGGCGGCAGGCCCAGATCCTCGGGCCGGAGCACCTCGCGGCGGGCTCGCAGGAACTGGCCGAGCAGGTTGTCCCTGTTCATACCTTCGAGGCTAGGACAGGAGCCGCTCGGGCAGGAGCGCGGAGGGTGGGTGGGCTACTCCCACGATCCCGTCCCCGATCCGGACGGCGGCGTCCGGATCGGGTAGCACCGGCTTTCCTCACTCGGGCCCCGGGCGGGGATCAGGCCGCGCAGGGCGCTTTGTACGGGATGCCGGCAAGATATTGGGCCCATTCGGCCTTGGTGATCGTCATCCCCGAAGTCTCGCAGACGTTCGCCCGCGCCTGCTCCACGTCGAGCCCCCACAGCTGGGCCGCGACGCCGGAGGTGCCGGCCAGGACCGTGCCCTCGGGGCCGAACTCGACGTCGTTGACCGAGCCCGACCCCGTGAGCACCGCCCACAACACCGGCCGGGCGCGGTCGGCGATGTTCCACACCCGGATGGTGCCGTCCCGTGACGCCGTGGCGAGCGTCCTGCCGTTGGCGTTGAACGCGGCGCCGGTCACGTCGGCGGAGTGCCCGGGCAGGATCGACAACCGTCGCGGCCGCTCAGGCTGGGCGACGTCCCAGAGCCGGGTCGTGCCGTCGGTGGCCGTCGTGGCGAGCGTCTTGCCGTCCGGGCTGAACCGCACGTCGAGCACGCCGCCGGTGTGGGCGGGGACGTTGGCCAGCCGGCGCGGCTCCGCGGGCTTGGACACGTCCCACAGCCGCAGGTAGGAGGAGCGCGAACTGGTCGCGATGACGCGGCTGTCCGGCCGGAACGCCACCGTGTCGAGCATCTCGTCGGCCACGCCCGGCGCCGCCACCCGCTTGGGGGCGGCGGGCGTGGACACGTCCCACAGGTAGAGTTTGCCGTCCTTGCCCGCCGTCACGACCTTCGTGCCGTCCGGGCTGTACGCCGCTGACCGCACGCCGTCCGTGTGCCCCTTGAGCGTGGCCACGAGCTTGGGAGTGGCGGGCTCGGAGACGTCCCACAGCCGGGCGGTCCTGTCGAGCGAGGCCGTGACCAGGTGCTCGCCGTCAGGGGCGAACGAGGCCGCGACGACGGCGGCGGTGTGTCCCGACAACGTCGACAGGGGCGTGGACACCGCGGGATCGGAGACGTCCCACAGCTTCACGCTCTCGTCGTCGGAGGCGGTGGCGAGGGTGTCGCCGTCCTTGGACAGGGCCAGCCCGCCGACGGTGGACGTGTGGCCGGTGAGCCTGGCGCGCGGCGATACGCGGGCGGCGTTGGCGACGTTCCACAGGCGGGTCGTGCCATCCACGGCGGAGGTGGCGAGGTTCTGGCCGTTCGGGCTGAACGCCACGCCGGTGACCGCGCCGCCGGAGCCCGCCAGCGTGGCGACGGCCTGCGGCGAGCTGGGGCTGGACAGATCCCACACGCGGGCGGTGCCGTCGGTGGAGGAGCTGGCCAGGATCTTGCCGTCGGGGCTGAACGCCACGTCACCGACCGTCGAGCCGTGCCCGCTCGCCGTGCCGACGAGCTTGGTGGCGGTGACGTTCCACACGTGCACCTTGCCGCTGTCGGAGCCGGTGGCGAGGTAGACGCCGTCGGAGGAGAACGCCACGCTCCTGACCGCGCCGTCCTGCGCGGGCAGCACCGCCAGGCTGGTCGGCTTGGCGGGAGTGCGTACGTCGAGCAGCGCGACGCCGCCGGTGGACGACGTCACGGCGATCAGGCTGCCGTCGGGGCTGAAGGCCACCTCGGAGATGTCGGAGCTCTGCTGCAGCACGGCCACCCGCTTGGGCTTGCGCGGGTCGGTGAGATCCCACAGCAGGACGGTCCGGTCGGCGGAGGCGGAGGCCATGATGGTGCCCTTGGGACTGAACGCCACGGAGAGCACGCGCTCTTTGTGCCCCTTGAGCGTGGCCATGGCTGCGGGCTTGGCGGTGTTGGAGACGTCCCACAGCCGGGCGGTCTCGTCGGTGGACCCGGTGGCGAGGATCCGCCCGTTCGTGCTGAACGCCACCGCCTCCACGCTGCCCGTGTGGCCCTTCACGACGCCCAAAGCCTTCGGGCGGAGGGGGTCGGCGACGTTCCACAGCCGGGCCGTGAGGTCGCTGGACGCGGTCGCGGCCACCCGGCCGTCGGGGCGGTAGACCACCCGCTCGACGGGCGCGGTGTGCCCGACGAGCCGCGCGCCGACCGGGCGCGAGAGCGTGCTGAGCAGCGCCCCGCGGGCCTCCGCCGTGGGCGAGACCTGGAAGGCGCTGAGCGCGAGCTGCGCCGCGAGCGACGTGTCGGGCATGTGGCCGGCGGTGGCGGCGACCTGGCGCGACAGGGCCTGGTCGCGTTGCGTGGCCGCCGTCGTGGCCTGGCTGCTCGCCTGACCTCGCTGCACCAGCGCCACCACGGCGCCGCTCACGGCCACGAGCAGGAGCACCGAGAGAGCGGCGATCACCCCGCGGGCGATCTGCACGCGGCGGTTCTGCCGCTGCTCCGACGCGTCGAGGAACTCCCGCTCCGTCCTGGAGATCACGTCCTCGACGGGCGCGGCCGGCGCCGGGCCAGGTCGCGCGGCGCCGCCGGGGCCCGCCGGGCTCGGCACGGGGCCGTGGGAGGCGGAGCCGGCGGGACGGCCGCCCACCACCGCGAGCGCGGCCGCGAGGCGGCCCGCGTCGTACAGGTAGGCGGGGTCCTGCTCCTGCTGCTGCCAGAGCTGGGCGTCCTCGGTCAGGCGGCGCTGGACGAGCAGCCCGGCGCGGCCGGCGTCGATCCAGCCGCCGAGCCTGGGCCAGGCTCGGATGAGCGCCTCGTGGGTGATCTCCGCCTCGTCGTTCCCCACGGTGACGAGCCGGGTGCGGACGAACTCGGCCAGCACCTGCCCGGCCACCGACGGGTTGCCCGGCAGCAGTTCGGCGAGCGCGACCCGCCGTTTCGTACCGCCGATCTGGTCGTCCACCTGGACCAGCCTGATCAGCAGGTCGCGCGCCATCGGCTCGAACTCCGCGCCGAGTCCTCGCAGGGTGTCCTCGGCGCTGCTCGCCAGCGCCCCGGTGACGCCGCCGGCCGACCGGTAGCCGGCCATGGTGAGCATGCCGCCGGAACGCCGCTGCCAGGTGGCCAGCAGGGCGTGGGACAGCAGCGGCAGCGGGCCGCCCGACCGTTCGAGCGCGTCGGCGTTCGCCTGGAGATCCTCCAGCAGCAGGTCGGTGAGCCCGGACTCCAGCGAGAGGCCGGAGCGCAGGGCGGGCTGCTCGATCACCGCGCGCAGCTCGGCCCCGGTCATGGGTGAGACGATCTCGGGCCGCTTCATGGCCTCCAGCAGGCCGGGGTAGGCCGCGCAGCGCCCGAAGAAGTCGGCGCGCACGGCGAGCACGACGGCCACGTTCCTGGACAGGTCGGCGAGCGCCTCGACGAACCGGCGCCGAGCCCGCTCGTCGGTGCAGGCGATGAACAGCTCCTCGAACTGGTCGACCACCAGCAGCGTGCGTCCCTTGACGCCCGTGAGCGCCCGCCGCGCCGCGCCGGGATCGGACTCGATGACCGCGCGCAGCCGGTCGGGCGCGCCGCCGCCCAGCGCCGCCAGCTCGCGCGCCAGCGCCGCCGTCGGCTCCGCGCCGGGGGTCAGCACGACGCACGGCAGCTCGTCACCGAGGTCGCGCCGCATGGCGGGGATCAGCCCGGCCCGCAACAACGACGATTTCCCGCAACCCGAGGCGCCGGTGACGATGAGCGGCCCGCCGGCCTCGAACGCCTGCGAGCCGACGACGACGGGCGGAGGGTCCTCCCGCAGGGCCTGCCGCACCCGCGTGGCCAGCGACCTCGTCGCGCTCTCCCGGCCGAAGAACAGCTCGGCCTGCTCGGCCGTGTAGGGGACAAGGCCGCGGTAGGGGCTGGACAGGTCGCCGGGCGAGGCGATCGGCGGGCCCGCATGGGGGCGGCGGGCCGTCTGGGCGGGGTTGAGCGCGAGCGGCGGGTGTTCGCCCAGGCCGGCGGCGGCCTGGCGGCGAGGGCGGGGGAACCCGCCTTCCGGGAGCACGCGGGCCAGGTGGTGATGGACGTGGTCGAGGGTTAAGTCGTGCGGCCCTGCGGGATCGCCTTCGTTCAGCAGCCGCAGCAGCGCCCCGCTGAGCGCCGTGTGCCGGACGCCGGGCAGCGCCCACGAGTTCTCGTCCTTGGCGGACGACGCGAGCACGTGAGCGCCCGGCCAGGGCGCGTCGATCACCTTCTCCATCGCCTTCGCCGGCACGGGGCGGCCGGCGCCGGTGAAGCAGCAGTCGAGGACCACGACGGTGAGCTCGGCCCGCGAGGACGACAGGATGTCGCGCACAGCGGAGTAGGGGAGCGCCTGGTAGCCGGGCACCCCGTCGCCGAGGTCGATGGTGGCCCGCGTCGCCAGGTGCGGCTCGTCGTCGGGCCCGAACACGGCGTGGCCGATGTAGTGGAACATCAGCACGGAGGTGGCCTCGCGCGCCGCCCGCTCGAGCGCCTCGCCCAGGTTGGCCGGGGTCGCCGGGTCGAGCAGCACGTTCAGGCCGGACGTGGCCAGGCCCGCCCGCTCCACCAGGCACTGGGCGACGTCGTTGACAGTCGGCGGCACGGCGGGCACCTGCGGCAGCCGCGACGGCGCACGGTGCGCGCCCGTGCCCGCGACCAGCACGCGGGCGCCTTCGTCCGACAGCAGCAGGGAAGGACGGCTTCGCCGTGGAGGCCACACCAGCCGGGTCTTCTCGAGCGTCGCAGCATCGTCCTCGGTCATCCGGCGCTCCACGGCATGGGGAGATGGGTCGGGCACGGTTGTCGAGGGCGCCGTGCGCAGCGACATCAGCTCACCGGACGACCCCCCGATCGGCGTTGTACGCAGGGAATCAGGCGAGCTGGCCCGCCTTTCCCGATTGACAGGGTACGCAGGTCTCCGCCCGTCGTCGAGTCGGCCGTCACCAGTTGGCGGGCAGCCCGGGAGTCGTGGCGGGCAGGGTGTGGCCGGGCGGGTGGATGACGTACGCCACTCCGCCGCTGCTCGAACTGCGGAGCCACACGTTCTCGAAGTTCGCGCGCGGATAGACGCGGCGTACGGTGGAGTTGCCGGAGGAGGCCGGGTCGTTGGCGATCACGTCGCCGGCGGAGGTGAAGCCGACGATCACCATGAGGTGGCCGTTGGTGCCGTATCCGGCTCCGGGCAGCTCGCTCTCCTTGAACGACTGCGAGGTGACGACCGGGATGCCCGCCTTGATCAGCAGTTCCAGCTCGGTCAGCGAGCGCAGCCGGGTGACGAACCCGTCCATCCCGTACCGTCCCGCGTAGGCGGTGTTGAACGGCCAGTTGCCCGCGCCTTCGTAGGCGTGGTCGTAGGTGTAGCGGGCGGCGTAGTCGACCTCGGGATTGGGATCGGAGGGGTCGACCCAGGAGGTGTCCTGGGCGCTGGGCCATTTGTCCCAGTAGCCGAGGACCATGGTGGTCGAGGTCGGGCTGCACCATGCCTCGCCGCCGCCGTCCCACTCGGGGTAGTGGCCCTGGTGCACGTTCTGCGAGCGGCGCGGCACGTCCAGCTCGGTGCCCCAAGCACCGCCGCCGGGGCTGACCGGCACCGACTTGCGGTCGGGCACGTGGGAGGCCATGACGCCGGACGTGCGCACCCGCGGCGTCACCGAGGAGCCGGGCGCGCGGTAGAGGGTCAACCGCAGCTGGTAGGCGGTCATGGGTTTGCCCGCGGCTGCGACCAGGGTGTCCACGGCCACCGACGCGTCGCCGTCGCCCTGCCCGGGCACCGACGTGCGGCGGATGTCGCCCTCCGCGTACGCCCACCTGCCCAGTGAGTACCACTTCGTGAGGCCCTCGGCGTTCCTGGCGCGGGTCTCGACCTGCATCCATGAGCGCGGCGGGACGTCCGCCGTCCAGGAGGCGACCAGTTCGGTGGCGGGAAACCCGACGGCCCGCTCGGTGCCCGTCCAGCGCGCGTGCTCCCATGTCCTGGTGCCGAGCGCGTCGGTGTAGGAGACGGTGCCCGCGGCCGAGCCGAACGTCAGCCCGTCGCCCGCCGTGGTGCCCTCGGCCGTGCCGGTGGCGAAGTCGGCCCGCTGGAAGACGACGTCCGGGGTGACGTCCGCGGTCCCCGCCGCCGAGCCCGCCGCCGAGCCCGCCGCCGCGCCCGCCGGAGCGGCGGACGTCGTGGCGATGAGCAGGCTTGACAGCAACGACATGAAGGACAGGAAGGACAGGAACGACAGGAATACGGGCGGCGGCGTACGCATGGACCCACCTTCTCCGAAGGCGCTCGATCCGGCTGACAATAGGCGCAACCGGTCTGTAAAGCATCGGGAAATCTACGTATCGTCATCCCACCTTCATGACGGGATTTTCCGTTCCGGCCTGCATGAACACTGATGGGATGGTGACGATGCGCAAGAGATAAGAAATGACCCCCGGGAAGTGTGACATGCGGAAATATGTGATCATGGGCGTGCAAGGGAGCGGCAAGGGCACCCAGAGCGCCCTGCTCGCCGATGACCTCGATCTGGTGCACATCAGCGTGGGCGACATCTTCCGCTGGCACGTCAAGAACCACACCAAGCTCGGCGCCCAGGTGCGCCGCCTCGTCGCGGCGGGGGAGCTGGTGGGGGACGACCTGGTGGAGGACGTCGTCCGCGACCGGCTCCAGCAGCACGACTGGAACTACGGGTTCATCATCGACGGCTTCCCGCGCAACCGCCGCCAGGCCGAGTTCTTCCTGGAGAGCTACGACCTCGACGGGGTGATCCATCTCGACCTGCCGGACGAGGAGGTACGCCGGCGCGTCCTCGCCCGGCGGCTGTGCTCGCGCTGCGGCATGGACTACAACCTGATCGCGCACCGGCCCTCGACCGAGGGGCGCTGCGACGTGTGCGGCGGGGAGCTCGTCACCCGGACGGACGACACCCCTGACGCCCTGGCCAGGCGGCTGCGCGACTACCACACCAAGAACGATCCGGTCGTGGAGCTGTTCCGGCGCAAGGAGTACGTCATGACGATCGACGCCCGCGCCGACAAGACCACGGTCCAGCAGGCCATCCGCACCCGCCTCGGCCTCCCGCCCCATTCCGGGGAGACCGCGTGACCGAACCTCCCGGCCGAGCTCCCTGCAACCGGTGAAACCCGGTCGAGGGTGCCGTGAAACCGCCGCCGCCGAGAGTGGGGCCATGAGCATCACAGAACTCGGACGTACCGGCGGCGGCCCGGCACCCGGCGGGGGCACCGATCCCGCCGTACGCACGGAAGGGCTGGTGAAGACGTTCGTCGAGCACCGTGCCGTCGACGGGATCGACCTGAACGTACGCGCCGGTGAGATCTTCGGCGTCCTCGGCCCGAACGGGGCCGGCAAGACCACCATGTTGCGGATGCTGGCCACCCTGTTGACGATCGACGCGGGCCGCGCCGAGATTTTCGGGGTCGACGTGGCCGGCAACCCGCACGTGATCCGCCAGCTGGTCGGCGTCACCGGACAGTACGCGTCGGTCGACGAGAACCTGACGGCCCGCGAGAACCTCTGGCTCTTCAGCCGCCTGCAGGGCATCGCGGCGCCGCGCGCCCGGCGCGTCGCCGCCGAGCTACTGGGGCAGTTCGGCCTGGAGGAGGCCGCCGACAAGGCCATCGCGCAGTTCTCCGGCGGCATGCGCCGGCGCCTCGACCTGGCGGCCAGCCTGATCACCAGGCCTCCGCTGATCTTCCTCGACGAGCCGACCACAGGTCTCGACCCGCGTACGCGCGGCCAGATGTGGGGCACCATCCGCGGCCTGGTCGCCCAAGGGTGCACGGTGCTGCTGACCACGCAATACCTGGACGAGGCCGACCAGCTGGCCGATCGCGTCGCCGTCATCGATCACGGCCGCAAGGTCGCCGAGGGCACCCCCGACGAGTTGAAGACCGCGGTGGGCGACTCCGCCCTCCAGTTGCTGCTCACCGAGCCGGACGACGTGCCCGCCGCCGTGGAGGTCGTCCGGCGCGTCCTCGGCTCCGACCCGGTGCTCAGCCCGGAGCGGGGCCGCCTCAACGTCGCCCTCGACCAGGCCGACCTGGCCGGCGAGGTACTGATCGAGCTGCGTACCGCCGGGGTGTCGATCTCCTCGGTGAGCGTGGCCAAGCCCAGCCTGGACGAGGTGTTCCTCGCCCTCACGGGCCATGGAACGGGGGAGGAGCGATGACCACCACGATGGCACCCGCCCGCGAGGCGGTCAGTGCCGCCGACCGCGTGGCGGCCGCCAGGCGGCGCGTCACCGTGGGGGAGACGCTCGGTCAGACCATGACGATGGCGTGGCGGGCGCTCAAGAAGATGCTCCGGAACCCGGAGCAGTTCTTCGACGTGGCGTTGCAGCCCATCCTGTTCACCGCGATGTTCGCCTTCATCTTCGGTGGCGCCATCTCCGGCGACGTGGAGAGCTACCTCCCCCTCATGGTCCCCGGCATCCTCGCCCAGACCGTGCTGACGACGTGCATGGCCACCGGCGCACAACTCCGCGAGGACATGGAGAAGGGCGTCTTCGACCGGTTCAAGTCGCTGCCGATCGCCCGGATCGCGCCGCTCGCCGGGCCGATGGTGGCCGACCTCCTGCGCTACACGATCGCGGCCACGCTGACCTTCGGCATGGGCCTGGTGATGGGCTACCGTCCGGGCGGCAACGCGGGCGGCGTGCTCGCCGCGATCCTGCTGGCGATCTTCACGGGCTGGTCGCTGGCGTGGGTCTTCACGTGGGTCGGCACGATCGCCAGGAGCGCCCAGGCCGTGCAGGGCATCTCCATGATGATCTTGTTCCCGCTGACGTTCCTGTCGAACGCGTTCGTCCCCGTCGAGACCCTGCCCGGCTGGCTGGCCGCGTTCGTCCGGGTCAACCCGGTCTCACACCTGGTCACGGCCGCCCGCGACCTCGCCAACAGCGCCCTCGTCAGCGGAGAGGTGGCCTGGACGCTCCTGGCGTGCCTGATCGTCATCGCGATCTTCGCGCCGCTGTCGGTACGCAGCTACAAGCGGCACATGTGACCGCCGCCGTCACGGCCGGAGACCTGTTCGACCTGCCTGCGGGCCTCGTCGAGCAGGTCGGAGCCGCGTCGGCCGCCGTATCCGGCCCGCACGGCGGCGATCATGCCGGGCGCGGCCCGCTCCGCGTGCGGCTCGATCCGCTCGAAGGCCATGGTCGGCATGCTGCTGTTGAACGAGAAACGCTCGGCCAGCACCAGCAGCCTGATGGCGTCGCGGGGAGCCGTCGCCTCCCGTAGCAACCCCCACGCGCCGAGCGCGAAGAGCATCGAGCCGCACAGCGGGAAGTCGAGCACGGGGGCGGACACGGCCAGCATGTCGTGGCTCCGCACGGCGGAGAACAGCTCCTCGCCGTAGCGGACGTCCTCCGGCTGGGCGTGGTACGCGTACGCCGTCAGGGTGACCGATTCCGCGATGATCGTCCAAGGTATGGTGTCCGTGCGCGGCACCCCGGGCAACCGCAGGTCGCGAGCCCGCTGGACGGCCCGGCGGTATTCCGCGAGCGCGGCGGCCGTCTCGCCGCGGGCTAGGGCGAGCTCGGCCGCGCACAACGAGACGAGCGCCGCCCCGCCCAGCACCGCCTCGTTGTCGTTGATCCGGACGATCGTCGCGAGCTCGGCCTCCGCGGCGCCGACCTCGCCGTCGGCCAGCGCGGAGGTCAGCAGCACCGCGCGGAGCTGGGTCTCGTCGTCGACGGCGCCCAGCCGGCTCAGCGCCGGGATGGCGGTGCGCGCGTGCCCGACCGCCCGCCGATGGTCGCCGAGGTGCGTGGCCAGGTGAGCCAGCACGGCATGCGTGGTCGCGGCGATCCATGGTCCTTCATCGTCGTGGAGCATCGACAGGGTCTGCTCGGCGGCCTCGGTCGCCCCGGTCAGGTCTCCCGCGTTCTCCAGGAAGTGGACGCTCGCCTGCGCCGCCGCCAGGGCCACGTGACGGTCGGGGCTCCCGCGCAACTCCTCCAGCCGGCGGCGTACGTCGTCGCCGTCGCCGCACGCCAGCACCACCGTGGCCGTCGCCGCCACGCGGGGATCCGTCGCGTCACTGGTGGGCAGCGTACGCAGGAGGTCGCGCAGCGGGTCGCTGTGGCGGCCAGTGATGATCATGGTGTTCATGAGCGTGATCAGAACGGCGACCCTGGCCGACTCGACGAGGTCCGGCGGCGGCGCCCAGCCGCTGACCACGTCGGTGATCGCGTCCAGGAGCACGAGGATCCTGACGTGGTCGCCGCGGATCGACCACAGTGCGCCGACACCGACCAGCAACTGGACCGCCGTGGCGGGATCGGGCTCGCCGAGGGCCTGTCTGAGCAGGTCGGCGAGATTGCTCTCCTCGGCCCGCAACGCCTCCGCCGCCGCGAACTGCGCCGGGCCGAACAGGGCGGAGGCGTGTTCCTCGGCGTACGCCGTCGCCCAGGCCAGCTGCGCCGCCCGGGCGGGCGCCTCCTCGCCGGCCTCCTCCAGCCGCATCCGCCCGAACTCCCTGACGGTCTCCAGCATCCGGTAGCGCAGGCCGTACGCCGTCTCGCGGACGCTCAGCATCGACTGCTGGGTCAGCGCGTCCACGGCGCCCAGGGCGTCCAGGCCGAGGACGTGCTCGGCCGCGGCCAGCGTGAAACCGTCGCCGAACAACGACAACCATCGCAACGCCCGCCGTTCCTGCTCGCCCAGCAGGTTCCACGACCAGTCGATGACCGCGAGCAGCGTCTGGTGCCGGTCGGGGGCCGTACGGTTCCCGCCGCGCAGCAGGGCGAACCGGTCCGCCAGGCGGCGCGCGATCTCCTCCACCGACATCACCCGCACCTTGGCGGCGGCCAGCTCGATGGCGAGCGGCAGCCCGTCGAGGCGGGCGACGACCTTCTCGACCACGCCCTCCTCGATCCGCACACCCGGGCGGGCGGCCGTGGCGCGCTGGCGGAACAACTCGACCGCGTCGCCCGTGGGCAGCTCGCCGAGGAGGTAGACGCGCTCCGCGGGGATCGACAAGGGGGCACGTGAGGTGATGAGCACCCGCAGGTCGCGGGTCGTCACGGTCAGGAACGCCACCAGGTCGGCGACGGCCTCGATCACGTGCTCGCAGTTGTCCAGGATCAGCAGCGCCGGAGCCTGGTCGAGATGCCGGGCGATCCGGGCGCGAACGTCGGAGCGCTGCTCGGCGGTCAGGGCACGACGCCCGCTGACCGAGTCGCGGACTCCGAGCGCCGAGCCCACCTCGCCCACCACGCCCTCCGGCGAGGAGACGCCGACGAGCTCGACGAAGTGAGCGACGGGCTGCGCGGCGTTCCTGCCCGCGACGTGAGCCAGCCGCGTCTTGCCCAGCCCGCCGGGGCCGACGACGGAGACCACGCGATGGGCCTGCACCAGGGCGTGCACCGCGCTGATGTCGCCGTCGCGGCCGAGCAGCGAGGAACCGTCGAACTGGATGCCCGCGCGCACCGGCCGGTCCGCGGCGAGGAGCTCGGCGTGCACGCGGGCGAGCTCGGGCCCTGGCCCGGTGCCGAGCCGGGCGACCAGGCCCGCGCGATACCGCTCGTAGCGCTCCAGAGCGGCGGCGGCACCGCGTACGGCGGCCTCGCTGCGCAGCAGGCAGGCGAGCAGCTCCTCGTCGTGCGGCCGGTCGGCCGCAGCCTCTTCCAGCAGCGGCAGCGCGCTCTCGTGAGCGCCGCTCCTGCCCCGTGCGATCGCCGCCACGCGACGCGCCTCGGCGACCTGCGTCGCCGCGACGTCCTTCAGCTCGGCGAGGGCGCCCGTGGCGCCGTCCACGCCGCCCGCCACGAGACTCATGGCCTCCTCCGCGCGGCGGACCGCGAGCGCCATGTCGCCCTGGCCCAGCGCGGCCCGTGCCTGCTCCACCAGCGCGCCGAGCAGCAGCGCGTCCACCTGATCGGCGGCCAGCCCGAGCCGGTAACCGCGCGGGACCCGCACCACGACGTCGGCGCAGGTCGCCGCCCTGGTCCGCGAGACGACCACCTGCAGCGCCTTCGTCGGGTTGGCCGGCGCCTCGTCGGGCCACAACTCCTCGACCAGGCGCTTGTCACCGGCCCCTGCCCGTCCGTGCAGGGCGAGCACGGCCAGCAGGGTATGCGCGCGATCACCGACCACGCGCGCACCCATACGGAAGGCCGCGTACGGAAGGCGCGGCCGAGGGAGCTCGTCGCCTCCTGCCGCGGGATGGTTTGTCGATGACCGCCGGTCGGGACTACGTTCGAATACCATGTGTGGCATTGCGGCTCTCTACAGCGAACCGACCGGAACCGACCCCCTCCATACCCGCGCCGCGGGCGAGTGGATGCTCTCACGCATCACGCACCGCGGCCCGGACGACAACGATCACCGGCTCGTCGGCGAGCGGGCGTGGCTCGGGCACACCCGGCTGTCCATCGTCGACCTCGCAGGGGGAAGGCAGCCGATGGCCGCACCCGACGGCTGGTCGCTGGTCTGCAACGGGGAGATCTACAACCACACCGACATCCGCAAGGGCCTCGGGCAGGAGTGGTTCGCCACCGCCTCCGACAGCGAGGCGGCGCTCGTGCTGCTGCGGATGTGCGGGCCGGACGCGCTGAACCGGCTCCAGGGGATGTGGGCGCTGTGCGCCGCCGCACCCGACGGCCGGTTCGTCGCCGCCCGGGACCCGCTCGGCATCAAGCCGCTGTACTGGGCGCGCACCGCGGACGGCGCGCGCTTCGCCTCCGAGCTGCGGGCCTTCCCGCCCGAGGCGCAGGCCGCCACAGAGGCGTTCCCGCCCGGGTGCTACTGGACTCCGGAGACCGGCCTGGTGCGCTTCGCCGAGGCCGTACCACGGGGCCGCACACGCCGGTGGGACGGCGTCCCGGCCGCCGGCGCCGAGTCGGCCACCCGCGAGGTGCTGGCCGACTCCGTCATCCGGCACCTGATGGCGGACGTGGACGTCGGCGTGTTCCTCTCAGGCGGCCTCGACTCCAGCATCGTCGCGGCCGTCGCCGCCGCCGAGTACGGATCGAGGGGCGAACGGCTGAAGACGTTCGCCGTCGGCGCCCCTGGATCGCCCGACCTGCTGGCGGCCCGCGAGGTGGCGGAGTTCCTCGGCACCGAGCACCACGAGACCCTTCTCGACGCCGACCGGGCCATCTCCGTCGTGGACCGGGTGGTGGCCTCGGTGGAGTCGTTCGACGCCAGCCTGATCCGCAGCGCCGTACCCAACTGGTTCCTGTCCGAGCTGGCTGCCCAGCACGTCAAGGCGGTGCTGACCGGGGAAGGGGCCGACGAGCTGTTCGCCGGCTACGACTACTACCACCGCGGCCACGCGGCACCCGGCCGGCTGCAGCGCGAGCTGAAGCGCACCCTCGGCCGGCTGCACGGGCTCAACCTCCAGCGCTGCGACCGCGTCACGATGGCGCACGGCCTGGAGGCCCGCGTCCCCTTCCTCGACGCGGACGTCATCGCGCACGCCATGTCCCTGCCGCCCGAGCTCAAGTCACTGGAGCCCGACGGCATGGAGAAGGGACACCTGCGCCGCGCCTTCACCGGCTGGCTGCCCGAGCGGCTGCTGTGGCGGCGCAAGGTGCAGTTCGGCACCGGCAGCGGCGCCCAGGACCTCCTGACGCCGCACTTCGAGGCACGCGTGGGCGACGGCGAACTGGCCGCGGCGGTCCAGGAGTCCGGCATCGAGCTGCGTACCAAGGAAGAACTCGCCTACTACCGGATCTTCCGGCGGGCGCTGCCCGCCGTCCGTCCCGACGCGGTGCTCACCCGCTTCGCCACCGCCTGAACCGGCCATGGCCATGCCGGAAGGCTCCTGGGCGACCGCGACATCCGTGTGCCGGGGCGGGTGAGCGCAGGTCAGGGCGCCTTCACCACCGCGTCGATCTCCACCGGGCTGCCATAGGGCAGTTCGGACACCCCGACGACGGTGCGGGCAGGCCTCGGCTCGGGCCAGAGGTCGAGGAACTGCTGGTTGGCCACATCCCGCAGGGCGATGTCGGTGACAAAGTAGGTCAGCTTCACCACGTCTTCCAGCCGCGCCCCCACCGTGGACATCCGCCGCCGCATGGTGTCCACCGCCGCGTCCAGCGCCGCCCGGCCGCCGGCCACCACGGTGCCATCCTCCCGCAGCGGCAGCGAGCCGGAGACGAAGACCAGCCCGCAGGCGACCGTGGCCGGGCTGTACGGATGTTGCGGATCAGTGGTCATGAAGAGCCTCCTGGAGGTCGGGCTGGGTCAGTACGCGAGCGAGCAGTTCGGGATTCACCGAACCGCCGCTGAGGATGGCCACGTGCTTGCCGGCCGTCTCCCCGGCGAGGTAGGCGGCGAAGGTCACCGCGCCGCTGGGTTCGGCGACGAGCCGGGCGTCCACGGCCAGGCGCCGTACGGCGTCCAGGATCTGCTCCTCGCCGACGGTCACGATCTCGTCCAGATGGCGGCGGATCTGCTCCCACGGCACCACGCCGAGGCCAGTGGTGCGCAGGCCGTCGGCCACGGTCCGGTACGTCTGCTCGGGTTCCCACGCGACGCGCCGGCCCTCGCGCAGGCTCTGCGCCGCATCCGAGGCCAGGTCCGGTTCCACCCCGATCACCAGGGTCCTCGGCCGCAGTGGGCGGCATGGCACTCAAACCCTTCGGCCCGGTTCTCGGCGGGACACCGGCTGCGGCACTGGGCGGCGCGGTGGCGCTCGTCGTACTGGGCGGGCTGCTTGGCGTGACTGCTGCTGTAGCTACGCTCAGCCGAGAGTTGCGCCGCTTCACCGGGTACGTCTCCCCTGCCGGAGGTGACTCCCTCCAGCCGGGGACAGAGCCCGGGCAGGTGCCTGAATAGGCGCTGATGGCGCACTTCCTCGACGGCGGACATCCATCTGTGAGCAAGATCGCTGCCGAGCGCCGTGACGGCTACCCTCTCGTTCAGACGGGACGAGCCCATCAAGAGGTGGTCGGCAGTGACTTGGTTGTGACCACAGGTGCCGGCTTCCACCGCAGTCAGACTCAGCACCTTCCGTGCACGAACCGTCAGGAGACGCTCCAGAGGTTGATGAAGGGCCGTCTTCTTCCGGCTCAGCCTCTTCAAGCTCTTCAGCGTGGCGCGATGGGAACGTGATGCGGTGAGGCCCGGTTGACCTCTCCTCCGCCGTCGCCTGCGTTCCGGATGTGAGGCGGGGTTGCCGAGCGAGGGCTGGAGAGGCCACTGCGGGTTTCCGCCGACCGTGAAAGCAATGAGGGAGATCGGACTATACACACCGACATAGCCCACCTCGTCGAGAGGCGACCGATGCCCAGGCCCCCTACGTGACAGCTCCCCAACATATGGACGAATCCACCGAGCTGCGGCTCTCCGCCGCCGAACCCGAACGCTTCGCCGCGATATTCGACGCGCATTTTGCCGAGATCCACCGCTATGTGGCGAGCCGGTTGGGGCTGAGCGCCGCCGAGGACGTCGTCGCCGACACCTTCCTCACCGCGTTTCGTAACAGGTCGCGCTACGACGCCGCCCGCAGCAGCGCCAGGACGTGGCTGTACGGTATCGCGACCAACCTGATCAGCATGCAGCGCCGTGCCGAGATGCGCGCCCTGCGGGCGATGGGCCGCCAGCCACCCGACCTCACGGTCGAGGGACCAGAGAACCGGGTCGTCACCAGCGTCACGGCCCAGGAACTGCAGCCGGCCATCGCCCAAGCGATCAGCTCGCTCAACGACGGCGACCGTGACGTGCTGCTGCTCGTGGCCCTGGCCGAGTTGAGCCATGAGGAGATCGCCGCCGCACTCGGCATCCCGTACGGGACCGTGGGGTCCCGGCTCAACCGCGCCAGGAAAAAGGTGCGCGCGGCCCTCGGCGACACCAACCCCATGCACGACGCCCAGCCCGGCAGCTCAGAAAGGACCCCTGGCCGTGGATGACCTGAAGATGGTGCGTGAGGCCTATGGTGAGATCACGCCCGACGCGCGGCTGCAGCACGGCATCCGGGCGAGGCTCGCGCTGGAGGCGGGCGGCGGCGCGGCATCCATCCGTGCCCGTCCCCGGTGGCACAGGCGGGCCGTAACACTGGGAGCCATCGCCGCCGCGGCCGCGGTGACGATCACCCTGACGATCACCGGCGTCGGCCGCACACCCGTCCCGCCGACTTCCCGGGGGGAGCTCTCCGCCAGGACGATCCTCCTCGCCGCGGCCGAGCGGGCAGAGGCGGAACCGGAGGGACGATTCTGGAGGGCCCACGCCGTGGAGGCCCTCGCGGGCCTGGTCGACGGGGCCGAGCCGTACACGATCCTCGTCCCGCAGGAGATAGACATCTGGCGCCCCCGCTCGAAGGAGGGCACCCACGTGGCCTTCGAACGAACACTCTCCGCGCGCCCGCTGACGCAGAGGGACAGGCGGGCGTGGGAACGGGCGGGCTCGCCCACGTCCTTCACCTACCGCGACAGCCGGTACGTGGCCACCGGCGCCCCCGCCGACACCGGCTGGAAGGAGCAAAAGACCACCCCGGAGGACAGCAAGCGGCTGGTCAGCCGGATGTGCGCCCAGGAGCCGGACCCCAAGGGATGTGAGGAGGCCGCCGCCAAAGACGCCGTCACCGCCGCCAAGGCCCCCGAACGGCAGGAGATGGCCGCGGATCCCAGCCGGTTCCAGGAACTGATCTTCCCGCCGGGCTCCGAAAGCTGGAGTGCGGCGGAGAAGCTGCAGCGGGGCTTTTCCTTCCTGCTGTTGGAGGCGTCCTCCTCCGAGGTCAGGGCCGCGACGTTCCGTCTGCTCGCCGGCCTGCCCGGTGTACGGACCACGAAGGGCGTGACGACCTCCGACGGCCGTAGCGGGATCGCGATCGCCGCGGACGGCGAGATGCGGGACGGCAGCGCCGCCTTCGAGTACACGATCACTCTTGAGCCAAATACCTACCAGCTCGTGAGCGGCAGGAAGACCGTCAAGGGCGGGTCGTTCCGCGGGCTGGGGCCGGGCACTCTCCTGGAGGAGACCGACGTCCACATGGCAGGCTGGACCAGCGAGGAACCGCACCACGACTGACCATCCTTCCGGCTTCCTGCGCATCAGCGAGGACGGCCCGCTGCCCGGGGGGATGGTCAGTGGCGTGGGTGGTGAGGCATGGGTGTCGCCGGGCAACGCCTGTCGCTCTGGTCGACCAAGGGCTTCCTCCCGTCCTGGTTCATCCCGCCCGGCGATGGAGCCCGCTCGTGGTGCAGTCCCGCGTGGCCACGATCAGCGGAACATCTCAGCGCGGGTCCGGCCGAGCAACTCCACCAGGGGGTCGTTGGCGGCGGTCGGCAGGCCCGATCCCCACACAAAGAACCCCGCATCCCAGCACAGGGGAGTGGAGTCCTCGCATGTCAGGGGCTACTTGGCCAAATGCCGACTGATGACCAGGCGCTGGATCTGGTTGGTGCCCTCGAAGATCTGCATGATCTTGGCCTCGCGCATGTAGCGCTCGACCCGGAACTCCCGCGTGTACCCGTACCCGCCGAACACCTGCACCGCGTCCGTCGTCACCTTCATCGCCGCGTCCGTGGCGACCAGCTTGGCGACGCTCGCCTGCCTGCCGTACGGCAGCCCCGCGTCGCGGCGGCGGGCCGCGTCGAGGTACGTCGCCCGTGCGCTGTCCACCCCGGCCGCCATGTCGGCGAGCAGGAACCCGAGCCCCTGGTGGTCGATGATGCGCTTGCCGAACGTCTGCCGCTCCTTGGCGTAGGCGACGGCCTCGTCGAGCGCGGCCTGGGCGAGGCCGGTGGCGCAGGCCGCGATGCCGAGCCGGCCGGAGTCGAGGGCACCGAACGCGATCTGCAGCCCTTGCCCCGCCTCGCCGATGAGCCGGTCGCCGGCCAGGACGGCGCCGTCCCAGTGGGCGCTGGTCGTGGGGATCGCGTGCAGGCCCATCTTCTCCTCCGGGCGTCCGAAGGAGAGCCCTTCGGCGGTTCCAGGGGCGAGGAAGCAGGAGACACCGCGAGACCCCTCACCGGTGCGGGCGAAGAGGGCGTAGAAGTCGGCGATCCCGCCATGGGTGATCCACGTCTTGTTGCCGGTGATCCGGTAGCCGGTCTCGACCCGCTCCGCCTTGCAGGTGAGGGCGCCGGCGTCGGATCCGGCCTGCGGCTCCGACAGGCTGTAGCCGCCGACGAGGCGTCCTGCCAGCATGTCGGGCAGCCACCGCTCGCGCTGCTCGGGCGTGCCGTAGGCGTAGACGGGGAAGCAGGCGAGGGTGTGCACGCTGGTCGCGACCGCGACGGCCGCCCACCGCATCGCCAGTTCCTCGATCACCTGCAGGTAGACCTCGTACGGCTGCCCGCCGCCCCCCAGCTCCTCCGGATACGGCAGCCCGAGCAGCCCGGCGCCGCCCAGCGTGGCGAACAGCCCGTCGGGGTAGGTCTCGGCGCGTTCGTGCTCGTCCACCCGGCGGGCGAGCTCCTTGTCGGCGATCTCGCGCGTCAGGTCGATGAGGTCCTTGGCGTCCTGGTCGGGAAGCAGACGGTCGACGGTCACGGTCACTCCTGGGTCGGGGCGGCGGGCTCGTCCAGCCGCGCCAGGGCGGTCCTGGCGCGCTCGCGGAAGTCGGCGACCCGGGCGAGCTTGATGTCCTCGTACCCGCGGATCAGGTCGGGCAGGCCCGCGATTTCGGCGACCACGGCAGCGGTGCCGGGGGTGAGCCGGGACAGGGCGGCGCGCACCAGTTCACGATATTCGGTGACGAGCTCGCGTTCGACGCGGCGTACCTTTGCCTGGCCGAACACGTCGAGCGCCGTCCCGCGCAGTACCCGCGCGGCCCGCAGCCCGCGGAACAGCACGGGGGCCGAGCGGCGCAGTTTGATTTTGCGCTTCATGCCCATCGCGCGCAGCAGCGGCGGGTGCAGCAGCACGGACACGGCCGCGTCGGCGCCGAACTCGCGCTCGCGCCGCTCCTGCTCGGCCGGGTCGAGGTGCAGGCGGGCGACTTCGTACTCGTCCTTGTAGGCCATGAGCTTGTGCAGGCCCCGGGCGTAGACGAGGGCGATCTCGGCGCCTGCCTGCTCACCGGCGCGCTGGACCGCGGTGGCGCGCACCCGCAGCACGTCCTCCGTGTACGAGCGGGCGTACGTCGCGTTCTGGTAGCCGGTCAGGTCGGCGGCGCGCGCGGCCACCACCTCGTCGAACCCTTCCGGCACCGGCGCGGGCGCCATGATCTCGCGCACCGCGGCGGGGTCGGACACGGCGGTGCGGCCCCAGCGAAAGGCGGCGAGGTTCTGCTCGACGGAGGCCCTGTTGAGGGTGATGGCCCGTTCGATGGACGCGGCCGAGACCGGCAGGCAGCCGAGCTGGTAGGCGGCGCCGACCAGCAGCAGGTTTGCCGGCATGTGGTCGCCGAACAGGACGTCGGCCAGCTCGTGGGCGGCCACGCACTCGACGGTCTTGACGGCCGGCTCGACGCGGGCGACCGCGCCGGCGTGGCCCGGCACCGGTGCGCGGCCGGTCACCATGGCGGCGGTGGGCACGACGGAGGTGTTCAGCACGGCGATGGTACGTTCGGGTGCGGCCACGGCCAGGTTGGCGTCGGCTGCCGCGCCGAGCAGGTCGAACCCGATGAGCACGTCGGCCATGCGGTGCGAGGCGCGTACGGAGCCCGCGAGCGGGCGCGGTGAGATCCGCACGTCGCTGACCACGGGCCCGCCCTTCTGCGCCAGCCCGGTCTGCTCCAGCCCGGCCGTGTGCAGGCCGTCGAGGTGCGCCGCCATCTGCAGGATCTGCGAGACGGTGACGACGCCGGTGCCGCCGATGCCGGGCATCCTGATGAGCACGTCGTCACCCACCCGGACGGTGGGCTCCGGCGGCTCGGCGGGCAGCGGCGGAGCCTGGTGTGGCCGCTTGGTGCCCGGCTCGACCAGCAGGAACGACGGGCAGTCGCCCTTGAGGCAGCTGAGGTCGGTGTTGCAGGACGCCTGGTGGATGCGGGTCTTGCGGCCGTACTCGGTCTCGACCGGCTGCACGGACAGGCACGTCGAGACGTCGCCGCAGTCGCCGCAGCCCTCGCAGACCCGCTCGTTGATCACGACCTTCTCGGTGGGCGCGGGCAGCTTGCCGCGCTTGCGCAGCCGCCGCTCCTCGGCGGCGCACCGGTCGTCGTGGATGAGCACGGTCACGCCGTCGAGCGCGGCCAGCTCCTTCTCGACCTCGGGTAGGTCGTCGCGGTGCCGTACGGACGCGATCGGCGCCAGCCGCACCCCGCGGTACGTCTCCGGCTCCGGCGTGGTCACCACGACGCGGCGCACGCCCTCCAGCGCCAGCTCCTGCGTCAGCGTGGGCACGTCGAGCCGGCCCTCCGCGCGCTGCCCGCCGGTCATGGCCACGGCGTCGTTGTAGAGCAGCTTGTACGTCATCGTCACCCCGGCGGCCACCGCCGCCCTGATCGCCAGCGAGCCGGAGTGGTGGAAGGTGCCGTCGCCGAGGTTCTGTACGAAATGCCGGTCCTCGGTGAACGGCGCCAGCCCGATCCACTGCGCGCCCTCGCCGCCCATCTGCGTGATGCCGACCTGGGTGCCGCGCCCGTGCCCGTCCAGCGCGATCATGGCGTGGCAGCCGATGCCGACGCCGACGAGCGTCCCGTCGGAGGTGCGGGTGGAGGTGTTGTGCGGGCAGCCCGAACAGAAGTACGGGGTGCGCGCGGCGACCAGCGGGAGCAGCGGCCGCGGCTTCTTCGCCTGGCCCTCGCGCTGGCCCTCGGCCGGGCCGGTGGGGGCGGCGGTGACGGCGGACCGGGGCAGCCGGTCGGGATCCAGGCAGGCGACCAGGGCCTTGGCGACGTCCTCGGCGCTCAGGGTGCCGCGGGCGCTCAGCAGTTCCCTGCCCAGCACGGCCGGCACCCGGTCGCGGCCGTACAGAGCCTGCTTGAGCTGCCCCTCCAGGAACGGCACCTTGTCTTCGACCACGAGCACCCGGTCGAGGTCGCACGTCATGGTGGCCAGCTCGGCGTGGTCGAGCGGGAACGGCATCGCGAGCCGGATCAGCCGCAGCCCGGCGTCGTTCAGAGCGGAGCGGTCGAGGCCCAGGTCGGCCAGCGCCCGCAGGACCACCGCGTACGTCGTGCCGGACGCGACGATCCCCAGCGCGGTGTTGCCCTCGCCGGACATCACCCGGTTCAGGCGGTGTGCGCGAGCGTACGCGCGGGCCAGGTCGAGGCGGCGGGTCAGCAGGTCGTGCTCGGCGTCCAGCGCCGCCGCGCCCAGCAGGATCGGGGACGACGCGCGGGCGGCGCGGTCCGGGGCGGGGATGTGCGCGCGCAGCGGGCCGAGGTCGACGGTGGCGGACGCGTCGGCGATGTCGGCCACGATCTTCAGCCCTGCCCAGAGCCCGGTCGCGCGCGACAGGGCCACCGCGTGCAGCCCGAACTCGATGATCTCGGCGACCGAGCCGGGCGCGAGCAGCGGCATGGCCAGGCTCTGGCACATCGGCTCGCACGAGCTGGGCAGGGTGGACGACTTGCAGCCGGGGTCGTCACCGATCCAGGCCACCGCGCCGCCGAGCGGGGCCGTGCCCGCCGTGTTGGCGTGCCTGATGGCGTCGGCGGCCCGGTCGAGGCCGGGGTTCTTGCCGTACCAGAAGCCCGTCACGCCCTCGTGGCGGCGTCCCGGCACCTGGTCGAGCAGCTGGGTGCCGGCCACCGCCGTGGCCGCCAGCTCCTCGTTCAGGCCCGGCTTGAACACCACGCCCATCTCGCCCAGGAACCGCGACGCCCGCCCCATCTCCAGGTCCACACCGCCCAGCGGGGACCCTTGGTAGCCGGACACGAACGCCCGCGTGTCCAGCCCGCGCGCCCGGTCGAGCCTGCGCTGCTCCAGCGTCAGGCGCACCAGGGCCTGAACGCCCGAGATGAGCACCCGACCGTCGAGCGCCGCGTACTTGTCGTCGAGTGACACGGGGGCGGGAGTCTCGCTGGGGCTCATGCGGACCTCCTGGCTTCGTACGTGGGATTCCCAGCACAGCAATGCGGGCACACGATGCGCAAGTATGAGATGAGAAAGCGCTCGCAAGACGCAAACAATGTACGGCGGCACGCCTGATGGTCGAAGTTGTTTGCGCCCAGGGGAAGGTTCTCGCATGCCGGACGTCGACGACATCGACCACCAGGTGCTGCGCCTGCTACGGGAGGACGGGCGCAGGACGTTCTCCGAGATGGCCGAGCGGGTCGGCCTGTCCGTGGCCGCCGTCAAGCGGCGCGTCGACCGGCTCAGGGACCTGGGCGTGATCACCGGGTTCACCGTGCAGATCGACTACGCCAAGCTCGGATGGGGCATCGAGGCGTTCACCGAGCTGCGCTACCCCGGCACCACCCCGGTCAGCGAGATCGTCCGCACGGCCACCGACGTGCCCGAGGTGCAGGAGGTCTTCACCATCGCCGGCGACCCCGACGCGCTGATCCACGTACGGGTGCGGGACCTCGGGCACCTCCAGCAGGTCATCGACCGGCTGCGCAGGGCCGGCGACGTGACGGGCACGAAGACGCTGCTGGTGCTCGGGACGTGGACGCGTGACGCGCTGGCGCCGCGCAGCGGCTGGAATCAGGGGATCCCGCTGGCCCGGTCGCGGCGGGAGAAATAGCGTACGAGCAGGCCGATCGCCAGCAGTACCGCCGTCCCGAGAACCAGCATCCAGATCGACACGCCGGTCATGGGCAGCGGCCGCTGGTCGAGCCGCTCAGCGCGCGGCGCCCGGTCGTGCGCCGCGGAACGGGGCTCGTGCCGGCCCGCCCGCTCGCCGGGGGCGGCGTCGCGCGGCTCGTGCCTCGGCTCCGCGCGGTCCGTGTCCCTCTCCTTCCGGGGCTTCGCGGCGGGGGCGGGCCCGTCGTCGTGGG
>NZ_SMKP01000350.1:0-3895 GCF_004349015.1 Nonomuraea diastatica | reverse complement strand
ACTCGGTCATGGGCAAAGAATCTCATGCGCAGCATGCTGGGCACGGACGGATACCACTCACCGCGGCCGCGCCCAGCAAATGCCATGTTCTTTCCCCGCATAAACCCCTGCCGCCGGATTTTCTGCGACGCTTTTGTGGCGGCCGCATCGTGCGGGCTGTCCACTGGGCTGGACATAATGGGGTCTGGGACGTCGTTCCTTTCCGATCCCGAAAGACTAGGCCATGCACACACCGCCATCTTCATACCAAGGCTCCACACCACACCCCCCGCTGCGCCCAGTTCGCGGTGTCGCCGTCTTCGCGGTAGTCGTTCTCGCATGTGACGCGTTCATAGCAATCGTCGCAGCGATGATCGATCTATGGTATGCCGCGTTCATCGACCGCGTGATCAGCGATATCGGCTCAGCGTCGGAGTCGGAAAAGATGACTGCCGACCTCGTCTACGCCCTCTCCGGCATCCTGTGGGTCGCCGTCTACCTCGTCAGCATTGCGGGGTTCCTGGTTTGGCTTTTCAGGGTCAGGGCCAACGCTGAAAGCCTCGCACCGGACGGCCATCGGCACACAAGGCCATGGCTGATCTTCGGCTGGGTGGTGCCGATCATCTCATTCTGGTTTCCGAAGCAGATTGTGGACGACATCTGGCATGCCTCGGCGCGCGACGGCGAACAAGCTTCGCCTCAGGTTCTCATCGACGTCTGGTGGGCGGCATGGGTGGCCGGAAGTCTGGTGGCGAACGTAGCCGCCCGCCTGCTGGCCACCGCCCTTTTCGCCGGCGACGATTTGGAGTCGGTGGCCTTCGCGGCGCGATTTGACCTCGTAGGCATTGCGCTAATGCTGGTCGCGGCTGTGCTGGCGATCTGTGTCATCTTGAAGATCACCAAGGCTCAGGAGCACCACCGCGCCGCCGCGAGCCTATAATCTCTGCCGACCAGCCAGCCAACGATGGCAAGAGTATCGTGATTAAAAAGTGTGCGCTAATCACTGCCATTTCAGCGCTGTCAGCGCTATTGCCTTTCTCGACCCCCGTGCAGGCAGCCGAACACACGGGCTCTGCGGCCACAGGGATCGACAACATCATGTGGGCGCCCTGCGAGGAGGAGCCGGCCGCGGAGTGCGGCAAGCTGACCGTCCCGATCGACTGGTCCGCCCCTGACGGGCCGACCGTCGACATCGCCGTCGCCCGGCGCAAGGCCACCGACCCCGCGGCCCGCATCGGCTCGCTGGTGATCAACCCCGGCGGTCCTGGCGGCTCGGGTGTGGAGTCCGTGTACGGCGCCCCGTGGTCGTACACGGAGGAGCTGCAGAAGCGGTTCGACATCGTCGGGTTCGACCCTCGGGGCGTGGGGCACAGCAACCCGGTGATCTGCTCGGCGTCGGTGTACAACCAGATGCCGCACACCGTCATGAAGAGCCAGGCCGACTTCGACGCCTGGAACGTGTTCACCAAGAAGCTGCACGTCGACTGCCGGGAGCGCACCGGCCCGCTGTACGACCACGTCGACTCCAAGGACGTGGCCCGTGACCTGGACGCGCTGCGCGCCGCCCTCGGCGAGGAGAAGCTCACCTACTACGGCATCTCGTACGGCACGCTGATCGGCCAGATGTACGCTGAGCTGTTCCCGACCGCGTCCGCGCGCTCGGCCTCGACAGCAACATGGACCACAGCCTCGGCGTCGCGGGCTTCCTGTCCACCGAGGCGCTCGCCGTCGAGGACGCCTTCGACCAGTTCGTCGGCTGGTGCGACCAGGACCCGAACTGCGTCCTGCACGGCCAG
Organism: Nonomuraea diastatica; assembly: GCF_004349015.1. Lineage (NCBI taxonomy): Bacteria > Bacillati > Actinomycetota > Actinomycetes > Streptosporangiales > Streptosporangiaceae > Nonomuraea > Nonomuraea diastatica. The sequence goes on along the minus strand of NZ_SMKP01000350.1, from coordinate 2,120 downwards.
GACGTGCGCGGGATCTGGAAGGGCCTGCTGGACAAGGCGCGCCGCGGCGAGTTCGTCTCCCCGAGCACCGGCACGAAGATGACCGAGCTGCAGGTCATCTACAACTAGGTACTTCGGTTTCGGGGCGCAAGAAACCGGTCAGATATTCGCGGACATTTCGGTGCCTCGTCGGTGGTCATTTGTTCGTACGAGACGCAGGCTGAGAGCCTGTAGGCGTCCTTGGCCTCCAGTCGGAGACGAACGGCAGTACATGTCGAACAGCGTGGGTAGGGTGGGTCGATCGGTTCAGGTTGTTCCGAGGCCACAGGGCGGTGCGGTGCCCGGCTGAATCCTGATGAGTCGCACCTGGCGGAATTCGGTCGGTACGGTTCCGCGACCCACGCACAACACCTTGCTCGCACCAGTTCGGTTGATCAGAACGGCCTGACATCCGGGAGACCATCGTTCCCGAGGCGATGAACTCCTCGGTTGCACTGATCTCCCTGCCGGACGTTCCGGCGATCCCTGAGCCGATGCGCGGGCGTCACACCGTACAGGTCCGTATCGCCTGCGCACCCGGCGATCCCGGGGGCACCGAGCGCATGATGGGGCCACTGCGGGCCATCGGCGCGATCAGTGACACCCTCGGTGAGCTGGCATACGCCGAAACCGGGTCGATCTACAACGACCCTGTCGTCCCTGGTGCATTCGAGGCGGGCACTGCCATGCTCGGCGAGCTCGACGCCACCAGTGTCCAGGCCATCCTCGACTTGGCCGGTCCCCACGCTCAGGTGCCGCACATCGTCGAGCTGCGCCACCTCGGCGGGCGGCTCACTCACCCGCCCGCCGAGGGCAATGCCGTCGGTAACCGCGATGCGCGATACGTGCTCAACGTGGTGTCGCGGCTGGAACGCGCCGACATCGCGGAGATCCGGCCAGCGCACGCGCGCGTGCTGGATGCGGTCGCACCGTGGAGCACCGGCGGGCGGTTCCTCAACTTCATGAATGGCGAAGGGGCCGCCGCGCAGGTGCGCTCCGCCTACGATGCCGCAGACTACGAGCGGCTGACCGGCCTCAAGGCCGTCTATGACCCGCACAACACCTTCCGTCTCAATCACAACATCCCACCGGCGAGGGGCCGGACGGGGGAGCGCGGTGATCCCCGGTAGTCTGGCCGGGTTTCGTGATGCTGAGCAGGTGTTTCAGGTCCTGACCGACCCGCGCCCGCGACTCGTTCCTGCTGTCGCTCGCGTTCGTCTTGACCGCGGGCCAGGCCGCGGACAGCCCGGCATATGCGCTGCAGGTCGAGAGCTTGCCGGCGGGCGCGCCGGGAGACAAGAATGAAGACCGAGTGCCGCCCGAGGGCGTAGTGCGGTTGCCTGATACCGGTCGTTGCTGGAGGGTGGTGGGCGTGCGGTGGCCCCAGGTAGGTGAGCCCTGGGCCACCTGCTTTATGTTGGCATGGAGGGCTTTCATCAGGTAGCTCGCCGTTCGGGGCCGTTGTGCTGGCACCCACCGGCGAGGTCGTGCGGATGATCGGCTGGAGATCTTGCAACTCGACACGAAGCCGCTGGCCCATGCGGAGTGCTCCTTCGGTGACGAGTTCGACGCGACGCCCGGTGACCTCTGTGTCGAGAGGTCGAAGGGCGGCGCCGCGGGCGCGTGCAACGGTGACTCGGGCAGCCCGCTGCTCCTCAAGGTCGCGGGTAAGTGGCGCGTCATCGGCGTGGACAGCCGCAGCGGTGGCAACTCCTGCCTCGCCACCGACGAGGTCTTCACCTCCATCGCGTTCTACTGGGAGTGGATCACGAGTACGATCAGCGCCGACCGGGCGTCTTGACGCGACGTCGTCCCATGTCTCCACCCGCCCCTCTGGTCGCGTACCCGATCTCGCATGTGCTGCAGAGTCTCCTGGGCCACTTCGGCACTGTCACCAACGGCTCGCGAGGCACGAAGCCGCCGTGACACCCGGCTCCGCCCTGCTCGTGTGCAGGGCGGAGCCGGGTGTCAGCGGTGGCGACGCCGCGGGGTCGGTGGTCAGGGAATCATGGTGGCGATGTGAAGATCACCCGAGGTGATGTTGCAACCAGCGGCCACGGCGAAAATGTGACCGTTGTTGTCGAAGACCCTCGCCCCGCTCC
>NZ_SMKP01000349.1:0-3929 GCF_004349015.1 Nonomuraea diastatica | reverse complement strand
GACGGTGGGTGAGGGGTTCGGGTTGCTCCCGCCGCCGATCTGTACGTCGATGCAGGAGTAGAAGGCGTTGGCCGTGTCGGAGATGTTCCAGATCGCCAGGATCTTCTGCCGCCCGGAGAACCCGGCGAGGTCGACCGTGTGCGAGACCGTGGGAGGCGGTTGCCGGCCGCCGCCGTCGAAGACGGCCACCCGCGTGCCGCCGATGTAGTACTCGAAGTCGCGCGTGGCGTGCTGGACGGTGAACGTCCAGGTAAAGGTCGTCGTGCTGCCAGCCGAGGCGACGGGCCACGGCTTGCTCTCGTCGCTGAGCTGGGCGAACTGCGGGAGGTTGGCGTGGCAGCTGCGCAGGCCCTTCGGTCCCTCCACGCTCTGCGGCTCGTAGATGATGTTGCCGCAGTCGGGCACCCTGCCCTGGGCGCAGTTGGCCTGGCGGCTCGGCGGTGAGTTCACGTAGCCGTGGGCGAAGGCCGGCGCGGTGTTGACCACCGTGGTGGCGAACGCGACCACCACCACGGCGAGTAAGGTCAGCGTCCTTCTCATTCGGCGGCTCCTTTACTTGGGGGGATGAGCCGAATGTAAAGGAAAGTTTCCTAACGGTAAATGCCCGGCTGACTGGAGTTCCGTCACCCGGTCAACGCGTGACGATGAAATCGTCAGGATCGCGCGGCGCCCGCTCGCGCGGCGGCGCGGTCGCGTGCCCGACGGCCACGCAGCCCATCGGATCCCACGACCCGGCCAGGCCGAGCACCTCGCGCACGACCGGCCGGCAGAACATCGTGGACGACACCCACGCCGAGCCGAGCCCCTCGACGGCGAGCTGGATCAGGAAGTTCTCCACCCCGGCGCCCGTCGCCACGACGAACATCTCCCGCTCGGAGGCGTTGCGCCGCTCGTCGCGGTAGGTGTGGGAGCCCTCCATCACCAGGCACGGCACCACCAGATAGGGCGCGTTGCGCAGCACGTCGCCACGCTTGATCCGCCTGGCGATCGACTGCTCGGTGAACCCGTCGCCGCGCAGATCGCGAATCCACGCCTCGCGCATCGCGTCGAGCAGTTTCGTCCGGGTCTCGGGCGACTCGACCAGCACGAACCTCCACGGCGTCGTGTGGTGCGGCGCCGGCGCGGCGATGCCCGCCGCCACCGCCCTGCGCACGGCCGCGGGATCGACGGGCCGGTCGGCGAACTCCCTGATGGTCCTGCGGGCGAAGACGACGTCGCGCGACCCGTAGCGGAACAGGTCTTCGTCGGCCGCGCGCACGAGCGGCCTGACGCCCGGCCCGTCGTCGTCGGTGACCAGGTGGGACAGCCCGCGCACGATCGCCACGGGAACCCCGTCGAGCTTGCCCTTGACCAGTTCGGCTGCGCCCGCGATCTCGTCGGCCAGCGCCGTGACCGTCGCGCTGAGCTCGTTGCCGTAGCCGTCGGATGCGCCCCGGTAGTCGTCGAGCGGCCGCACGCCCGCCGCCCCGATGGCCACGTCGGTGAGGCCGTTGCGCCACGGCCGACCGAACGTGTCGGAGACAATCACCCCGGCGCGCTCGCTCAGGCCGGCCCTGATGCGTCTGGCTGACGCGTCGGGATCGGCGGGCAGGAGCAGCACGGTGCCGGGCTCGGTGTTGGAGGCGTCGACGCCGGCGGCGGCCATGACGAAGCCTTGACGGGTCTGCGAGATCACGGTGTCGCCGCGCCGGGCGACCACGCGCTCGGTCTCGTCCGCGATCGCCTGGGCGCGGTCGGGCGCCTGCCGCACCCTGCCCTCCGCCTTGCTCACGATCTTCGAGGTGACGACCACGATGTCGCCGTCACGCAGCCCGGCGTCCTTGAGCAGGGCCGCCACGTCGTCGCCCGGCCGCACCTCGCCGATGCCCGTGACGGCGATCACCTCGATCCGCCGCGCGGCGGTCCCGGACGCGGCAGGCGCCGGATGCCGGGATGTGGTCGCGGGCTCGGGAGCCGCCGGGTGCTGGGAGGCGGTCGCGGGCGACGGGGGCTGGGACGCGGTCATCGGGCGAGCTCCAGGGCGAGGTCGAGTGCGGTGCGGGCGATGCCGGCGGTGGCGCCGGGGTCGTGCATGAGGATCGGCCCGGCGACCACCCTGACGCCGTCGAGGGCGACCGTGTGATCCTCCTCCGCCACCAGCCAGCCGTCGATGAGATCGGAGCCGTACAGCTCGAGGACGGCCTGCGCGGTCGTCTCCACCCCGATGGCCGTCAGGCAGGCATCGGCCATGCCCCTGACCGGCGCGCCGCCGATGATCGGTGAGACGCCGACCACGGTTTTGGGCAGCAGAGCGTCGCGGATGCCCGGGACCTGCAGGATCGTGCCGATGCTCACCACCGGGTTGGACGGCGGCAGGATGACCACGTCGGCCTGCTCGACGGCCTCAAGCACGCCGGGCGCGGGCTTCGCGGTGTCGGCCCCCACCAGCGCGAACGACTGGGCGGGCACTGAGGCGCGCAGGCGTACCCACCACTCCTGGAAGTGCACGGCGCGCTTGCCGCGGTCGTCCTCGATCACGACGTGGGTCTCGCAGCGGTCGTCGGTCATCGGGAGCAGCCGCACGCCGGGCTGCCAGCGCGTGCACAGCGCCTGCGTGATCTGCGAGAGCGGATAGCCCGCCTCCAGCATCTGCGAGCGCACGATGTGGGTGGCGAAGTCGCGGTCGCCCAGCCCGAACCACTGGGGCTCGACGCCGTAGGCGGCCAGCTCCTCCTTGACGACGTGGGTCTCCTTGGCCCGGCCCCAGCCCTGTTCCTCGTCGATGCCGCCGCCCAGGGTGTACATCACAGTGTCGAGGTCGGGGCAGACCCGCAGGCCGAACAGGGTGATGTCGTCACCCGTGTTGCCGATGACGGTGATCGAGGCGTCTGGCTCGGTGGCGCGCAGGCCGCGCAGGAAACGGGCGCCGCCGATGCCTCCGGCGAGGGACACGATGTGCATGCGGCCCAGTCTTCCACCGGGCTCTGACAGGCCCGTCCCGGGACCGGTTTTGGTTGTGCCGAAACCCCTGTACGTGCGGATATTTGTAGAATTGGGATGGAAGAGGTTTCTGGGACTCCCGCGAGCCTCGTCAGTGATGTGGCAAACTCCCTTCGGGCTAAAGGGTCTGATGGGGGTAGTTGTGAGCAAATTTGATGTCGCCCGGCTGAGGGAGCCGGCCGCCTGGGCCATGGTCGTCCTAGGACTGGTGTACGTCCTGGTGAGGATCGGCCGCGTCCTGGTCGGGGACCCCGACACGACCATCATGGAACGTGCTTCCTGGAACACCCTGGACATGACGAGCCCGTACGTGGTGGCGTTGCTGGTGGGGTCCGTGCTGCTCCTCACCAAGGTCGGCGAACCGTCGCCCAAGGCCAAGCCGGTCGCGTACGCCGCGGTGGCCGGGCTCGCGATGGCCGCGGTGGGCGGCATGCTCTCGCTCGTGCTAGGCGTGTTCACCGGCGACGGCGCCCGGTCCGCAGTGGAGCTCGTGCTGCTGGGCACGCCCGCGCTCGCGCTCACCGCCATCGCGCTCGTCTACCTGCTGCCGCAGGTCGTCCCCGATCGTCCCGTCGCGCAGGTCTACCAGCAGCCCCCGTTCGGCCAGCAGCCCCCCTACTACGGCCAGCAGCAGCCCGCCCCCGGCTACGGCCAGCCCGGTCAACCAGGTCAGCCCGGCCCCGGTCAGCCCGGATTCGGGCAGCAGGAGCAGCCAGCCGCGTTCGGCCAGCAGCCCGGTTACGGCCAGGAGCAGCCCTCCGGCGCGTACGGTCAGCCGGACTCCGGCTACGGTCAGCCGGAGCCCGGTTACGGCCAGCAGCCCCCGTCGGGTCAGCAGCCTGGTTACGGCCAGCAGCCTCCGTCGGGTCAGCAGCCTGGTTACGGCCAGCAGCCTCCGTCGGGTCAGCAGCCTGGTTACGGCCAGCAGCCTCCGTCGGGTCAGCAGCCTG
>NZ_SMKP01000348.1:0-3971 GCF_004349015.1 Nonomuraea diastatica | reverse complement strand
GGCTGGGCGCCCGGGGCGAGGATGCTCATCACGTCGCCTGGAGGGGCCGCGAAGGTCATGGTGCGCTGATCGGCCAGCTCGGACTGCGACGGGACGGCGGGTTTGGCCGGCTCGACCAGGTCGGCGAGGCCGGACGAGTGATGGGCGGAGTGGTTGGAGGCGGCCGGCTGGCGCTGCGGCAGCGGGCCCTGGACGGTGGTCGCCTCGGGGTCGACGGAGGCCGCCACGGGCCGCGGCTTGGCCGTGCGGTCGGCGCGCTTGCCCGGACGCTCCGAGCGGCGCTCGGCGGGCCGGCTCGTCTGCCGCTCCGCGGGACGGTCGCCCCCGGACTCGGCGGGACGGTCGGCGCGGCGCTCTGCCCGGCGCCCAGTGGGACGCTCAGCGGGGGGCTCCGCGGGACGCTCGGCGGGGCGCTCGCGTTCGACGGGGCGGGAGGCGCCCTTCCTGGCCGCCACGGTGCCACCCGCGCCGAAGCCGCCCTCTTCCGCGTCGCTGCGGATGTTGGCCCAGAACTCCTCGTCCTCGTCATCAGAGGTCGGGTTGCCCCATTCGTCGACGCCACGCCGGCCACGCTGACCGGTGCGCACCGGTTTCGGCGCCTTCGGCTGGTCGATCGGGCTGAAGTCGGGGCTGAAGTTGTTCATCCGCGGTTCGTGCGCGGCGAACTCGTCCGTGGAACGAGCGTGGGTCGACTCCTCCTTCTCGGCCATCTCCTTCAGCCGTTCCGGAGGAAGCGAGCTCTCCCTGCGGTTCATCGAACGCATGCCCAGTGCCACGACGACGAGCACGAGGAGCACGACAGCGACCAAGCTCACTACGACCGCGATCATTGCACCACCCTCAAAGCCATGGCCTCCCTTTGGCACCGATGAGATCGCGCGGCCATCGACGCGATCTGCCCCCTTTGATCACCAGTGCCTAACGATTGGATCTGATTGTGTCGGACCACTATGAGCGTTGTCACACCCTACGTGAAGAATTGGTACATCAGTACTACACGTCGTGTTCGACCCCTCACTGAAGGTCGACCGCGGTGAGCCGCCCCCGGGCTATGGTCTGATCCGCGATCTGCTTCAAGATTTCTGGAAGGTCGAGGGGAGGGGCTCCCTCCGGCCTTTCGACCTTGCCGTTCAGCGTGTAGACGGTGAAGCGGTAGCTGCCCGGATCGCAGGGGGGATCGTAGCCCGCCTTGCCGCCCGGCAAGGGTGCCTGCCCGGCCCCTTCCGGGGGCTCCTCGGCGGCGTTGGGGCCCAGCTCCGTCGTGGTCGCCGGGATGTTGTAGAGCACCCAGTGCACGGTGGACGTCGATGATGTATGGCTGTCGACCACGATCGCGATCGACTTCGCCTTGGACAGCGGCTGGCTCGACCAGCGCAGCGGCGGGCTGCCCTGGGTGCCCTTGCAGGAGTAATCGCGCGGCAGCGGCTCGCCTTCGCGCAACTCCGGGCTCGAGACATTGACCTCCGCGATGTCCTCGGCCTGTGATCTGCCGATGAGGCTGCTGCAGCCCGACAGCGCGAGCGCGACGGTCACCGCTGTCACACTGACAGCGATGCGGCGCACGCGTGTCGCCGTGTTACACAGCCCCATGACGGACGATGCTACGCGGGTCTCGGCGGTGTGCAGACCGTTTCCCGATGGTCGGTGGCCGGTAAAGGATCCGAAACCGGTCAGAATCACGGCATCCCGGCCGTGAGGTAGGACACTAGAACGCCCCTCCGCCCCTGGAGGACCCGAATCGGGCCTTCCTGCGGGACCCTTTCTGGCCTGCTGGTTCACCGTGGCAGGACTCGGGGTGCGATCGCGTACGGTGACCCGACAAGACGGACATCGTGCCGGTCGCCGGCCACGCGGAAAAATCAGGTGCGCCAGATCGTTCCGAACGGTAAAGAGAGCGACGATCAGGCGTCGGGGCGCGGGCGCGAACGGCGGCTGCCACGTGCGTGAGGGCGCTCGCGCTGTGGTGCGGTCCTGCGCTCGCCGGGCCTGGCTGGCACGTACGTGGCGCCGCCGACGTGGCCAGGCTCGACAGCCTGCGGCCGGCCGCCACCGAGCATCGCACCTGCCCATGAAGGCCGTCGGCAGACACGCCGGGACGGCCGGTCGATCTTTACCGCCAGCAAGCCGATCTCCATGCCTGATTCGCGCCCTAAGCTGGTCTTGTGACCTCATCAGGCCCGATCCGCGATCCGGCGAATCGCGTTTCGCCCAAGGCCATCCGCCTGTGGCTGTTCGAGTCGTTGATCGCCTTCGTGTTCTTCCTGGGCGGCTCGCTCCTGGTGTCGCGGTGGCTCGACGGCAGCCGATGGTGGTGGGTCCCCGGCTGGTACGCCGACAACTCCTGGCTGCTGCCCGCCGCGGTGGTGGTGCTGCTCCTGCCGTTCCTGGTGGCCGAGCCGTTCGTCCGGTACGCCGTGCACCGCTGGGAGCTCTCAGGCGACGTCGTCTACGCCAGGTCGGGGTTCCTGACCAGGGAGTGGGTGTTCGTGCCCGTGAGCCGCATCCAGACGGTCGACAAGGGGCAAGGGTGGCTGGAGCGGATGCTCGGTCTGGCCACGCTGGAGATCCGCACCGCGTCCCATGCCGGCTCCTCGACGATCAAGGGCCTCGACTACGGCGTGGCGGCCGGGCTCGCGGAGCAACTCGCGCACCGGGCGGAGGAGCTCAGGGACGATGCCACATGACCGTGCCCCCCGATCCACGCCCGGGACGGCCCAAGGAGATGCGATGACCGGCCACGGCGCACCTCACGACAGTCCTGAACCCTCGCCCGGCGGCCCGCCTCCGCCGGACAAGGCCACTCCGCCGGACGCGGAGGGCGATCCCGCGCCCGAAGGAGGCGTCCGCCCCCGACCGGCGGAATCCCAGCCACGGGTTGCGGGCTCGCACCCAGGTGAGGGTCCGTCCATGACCCCCGGAGGCGGTCCTCCGCCCGCCGCCCGCGCGCCGGTGCGGCTGAGCCCCAAGGTGCTGCTCATCGATCCGGTGCGCATGCTGCCCTCCCTCCTGCTGCCCCTGGTCGGCGTCCTGTTCGTGGGCGGCTTCTCGACCCGCTCGTACGGATGGGCGGCCCTGGCCGTGGCCGGCACCGTGGTGTTCGCGATCATCAGGTGGGCCACCTTCACGTACGAGATCATCGGTGACCGCCTGGAGACGAAACGTGCATTGATCAGCCGGTCCGTCCGTACCATCCCGCTGGAGCGGATCCGCGGCGTCGACGTGTCCACTCCGCCGATGCACCGGCTGCTCGGCCTGTCCGTACTGAAGATCGACACCGGGGCGAGCGGCGGCGACGAGGAGGCCGAGCTCAACGGGGTCTCCCTGGCGGAGGCCGAACGGCTCAAAGCGGTTCTCCTGCGCCGCGCGGCCCGTCCCGTCGGCCATGAGCCCGGCGTCCAGGAGCCCGGCGTCCAGGAGGCGGCGCCGGCCGAACAGCGGATCATCCGCGTCCCGCGCAGGTGGTTGCTGTACGGGCCGCTGTCCGGCGCGTACCTGCTCACCCCCTTCGCGCTCCTCGGTGGTGCGGTGGGGCTGGCGTTCCAGTGGGGGGACGACCTGGGGCTCGGCCGGGACGCCGCCCTGACCGTCGGGGAGTGGTTCTGGGAACGCCCCTACCTGCTGCTGGTCGTGGCGCTGCTGCTTGTGCTGGCGATGCCGTTCGTGGGCGGGCTGATGTACGCGGTCTTCAACTGGGACTTCTCCCTCAAACGGCGCGGCCGCCACCTCGTGGCCGAGCGAGGGCTGATCAACCGGCGGAGCGTGTCGCTGGAGTCGGCGCGCGTACGCGGCTACGAGATCGTCGACGGCCTCGCCGAACGGTGGGCCCGCGTCGTACGCGCGTGGGCCATCGTGACCGGGCTCGGTGACTCGGAGACACGCGGGCAGCTCCTGCCCGACGTTCCCCGTTCCGTGGCCTTCCAGGTGGCCGGCGACGCGATCGGTCCCTTCCGCGCCCGGCTGCGCCCCCACCC
>NZ_SMKP01000347.1:0-4000 GCF_004349015.1 Nonomuraea diastatica | reverse complement strand
GGGCGGGGGTGGAGCGGACGGCCAGGTGGTCGAGGGAGATGCCGAGCACGTCGGCCAGGGCGGCGATGGTGAAGAAGGCGGGGGTGGCGATGCGGCCGGTCTCGATCTTGCGGAGCGTTTCGGCGGACATGCCCGCGGCCGCGGCGACCTCGACGATGCTGCGATCGCCGCGAGCCTGACGCAGGGTGGAGCCGAGTTGCTCACCACGGAGCCGCTCTTCAGGGGTCAGCGGAGGTCGCACCATGCCCACCACTTTATACCTGGATACTAATACCGGTATAGCTATCGCCCTCTCAGCCGGAGTCACGCGGGCCGCCCGGCTCGCCCCGCAGCAGCGGATGCGCCCGCATCGCCACCTCCAGCTCGCCCGGCAGCTCGTCGCGGTAACGCCCCAGCGTCGACAGGTCGCTGTGCCCCAGCACCCGCCGCACCGCGTCCATGTCGACCGCGTCGGCCAGCAGATGCGTCGCCGTCGTGTGCCGCAGCCCATGCGGTGTCACCGACCGCCGCTGATCCGGGTCGACTCGCGCCTGCACCCGGTCGATGACCGCCTGCACATCGCCCCGCGCCAGCCGCCGCCCCCGCCACGACAACAACAACGCCTTGTCCTGCACCGCCGGCCGCCCACGCGCCAGGTAATCCTGCAGCACCCGCGCCACATCCTCCGGCAACGGCACGTCCCGCGTCCGCCCGCCCTTGCCGAAGATCCGCCAGTAGCGCACCCCGTCGTTGGTGAAGAAATCCTCCACATTGGCGCGCACCAGCTCCGACACCCGCGGCCCCACGGTCGCCAGCAGCAACACGATCACCGCATCCCGCAGCTCCGTACGCTGATCACGCCGCCTGCCCGCCGGTGCCGCGTCCGGCGCCGCCCGCGCCGCACCGATCAGCCCCTGCGCCTGCTCCCGCGTCAACGCCCGCCGCTGCGGCCGCAGCCCGCCCCGCTCCTTGGCCGTCACCGCCGACCCCGTCATCGGGTTGAGCTGCACCCACCCGGCCAGCGCCGCGTGCTTGAACAGCGCCGAGATCGACCGCCGGAACCGCGCCTGCGACGCCGGCGACTGCCCGCCGCCCCGCTCATCCGCGCCCGCCGCGCGCCTGCCGTCCGGCCGGCGCGCGAACGCCAGCAGGATCGCATCGACGTCCGCGCCCGTCAGATCATCCAGCACCGTGGCCTCGCCGGCCAGCTCCACCAGCGTCGCCACGTCCCGCGCGTAGACCTCCGCCGTCGACGGCGACAACGCCCCCGTCACCGTCCTGGCCCGCACCAACTCCACATAACGGTCAGCCGCCTCCGCCACCGTCACCCGGTCGAGCTCCGCAGGCCGCACCGGCCACCACCCTCTCGCTGGACACGACAAGATCCGAGCAAGACCGTAGCGGCCGGCACCGACACAAACGCTAGATGTCGCGGAACGTCTCGATGCGCGCACCCAGCGCGTTCAGCCGCTCCGCCAGATCCTCATAACCCCGGTTGATCACATACACGTTCCGCAGCACCGAGGTGCCCTCCGCCGCCATCATCGCCAGCAGCACCACCACCGCCGGACGCAACGCCGGCGGGCACATCATCTCCGCGCTACGCCACCGCGTCGGCCCCTCCACCAGCACCCGATGCGGATCCAGCAACTTCACCGACGCCCCCAGCCGCGTCAGCTCCGTCAGATAGATCGCCCGGTTGTCATAGACCCAGTCGTGAATCAGCGTCGACCCCTGCGCCGAGGCCGCGATCGCCGCGAAGAACGGCACATTGTCGATGTTCAGCCCCGGGAACGGCATCGGATGGATCTTGTCGATGGGGGAGACCAGCTTCGACGGCCGCACCGTCAGATCCACCAGCCGTGTCCGCCCGTTGGCCGCGGCGTACTCCCGCCCCCGGTCGCAATCGAGCCCCATCTCCTCCAGCACCGCCAGCTCGATCTCCAGGAACTCCACCGGCACCCGGCAGATCGTCAACTCCGACGACGTCACCACCGCCGCCGCCAGCAGGCTCATCGCCTCCACCGGATCCTCCGAGGGGGAGTAGTCGACGTCCCGCTCGATCGAGGCCAGCCCGTGAACCGTCAGCGTCGTCGTCCCCACCCCCTCCACCCGCACGCCGAGCTCCTCCAGGAAGAAGCACAGATCCTGCACCATGTAGTTGGACGAGGCGTTGCGGATCACCGTCACCCCGTCGTGCCGCGCCGCCGCCAGCAGCGCGTTCTCCGTCACCGTGTCACCCCGCTCGGTCAGCACGATCGGCCGCGACGGCGACACCCCCCGGTCCACCCGCGCGTGATAGAACCCACCCGTCGCCGTGATGTCCAGCCCGAACGGCCGCAACGCCGACATGTGCGGCTGCACCGTGCGCGTCCCCAGGTCACACCCACCCGCATACGGAATCTGGAACCGCTCCGTCCGATGCATCAACGGCCCCAGGAACATGATCACACTCCTGGTACGCCGCGCAGCCTCCGTGTCCATCGCCTCCAGCTCCAACCGCGCCGGAGGAACGATCTCCAGATCGCTGCCCTCGTTGATCCACCGCGCCCGCACCCCGATCGACGCGAGCACCTCCAGAATCCGGTAGACCTCCTCGATCCGCGCCACCTTGCGCAGAATCGTCCGCCCCGCGTTCAGCAACGACGCGCACAACAACGCCACACACGCGTTCTTCGACGTCTTCACATCGATCGAACCCGACAGCCGGCGCCCGCCCACCACCCGCAGATGCATCGGCCCGGCATAACCCAGCGACACGATCTCACTGTCGAGCGCCTCACCGATCCGGGCGATCATCTCAAGACTGATGTTCTGGTTGCCCCGCTCGATCCGGTTGACCGCACTCTGACTCGTCGCCAGCGCATCGGCCAGCTGCAGCTGCGTCCAACCACGATGCTGACGCGCGTCCCGGATCAACCGGCCGATCCGCACAAGGTAATCATCTGCCACAACACGAGACCATATCTCACATATGAGATGCCTCCGTGCCCGACACCGACGACGCGCCGGACAACTCCCGATGAACCGCCAGATGCTCCGGCGTCGCCTCAGCCTTCACCTTGTGCACGAACGCCCGCCGAGCCGCACCGAACCCATTCTGATCATCGAACATGTCCCGGCTCATCTCCGCCAGCTCCTCGGCCCGGAACGCGTCCAGCGGCTTACGCCGCTCATCCGCCTCGCGCGCCGCCCGGCGCCCGGCCAGCAACCGATCGTAACCCGGATCCACCGCCAGCCGCTCGGCGTACTCCAGCACCCTGCGCTCGAAATCCAGCCGCGACCCCACCAGCATCTTGTCCGCCAGCCCCAGCTCCACCGCCTCGGCCGCCCCGATCGGCAACGCCTCCTGCGTCAACCGCGACGCCTGCTCGGCACCCACCCGACGCGGCAGCGCATACGTCCAGAACTCGCTGCCGAACAACCCCATCGTCCGGTAATGCGGATTCAGCACCACGCCCTCACGCACGATCACCCGATCCGCGCCCAGCCCCATCATCACCCCGCCCGCACCGGCATTCCCGCCCATCGACGTCACCACCAGCTGCCCCGTGCACCCGATCACCTCACGGCACACCGCGTTGATGGCGTTGATGTTCATCCACGACTCCAGCTCCGGATGCCGCGCCGCCTCGATCACATTCAGGTGAATGCCGTTGGAGAACACCTCCCCGCCCCGCACCACCAGCACCCGCGTATCCTGCGCCGCCGCATACCGCAACGCCGCCGCCAGCCGCCGGCACTGCTCCGTCGACATCGCCCCGTTGTAGAAGTCGAAACTCACCACTCCCACACCGTCACTACGGTCGTAGGTGATCTCGCTGTAGCCCGACCGCTCCGGCGCAGACGCCACCAGCTCACCCAGCGCCATCGCCGCGGGCAGCTTCACCGCCCCCTCACGCTCCAGCCGCAGGTGCCCCACCCACACCGAACCGTCGCCCGTACCCACCAGCACGGCAGCCTCGCGCCGCGCCACCACCTCACCCGGCACCCCACCCGGCAACTCCGGGCCCCGGTACAC
>NZ_SMKP01000346.1:0-4019 GCF_004349015.1 Nonomuraea diastatica | reverse complement strand
CGCGCCTGGTCCGGCGGTACCGCCCGGGCCAGGGCGACAGGTCATCACCAAGGCACAGGTGGCCAGTCTCAAACTGGGTCAGACCCTGGCGTGGCGGGCGGTACCTCACCAGTCTCACAGTCCTCAAGCGTTTCGTGGTCTGTGACGAAACTTGCGCATCAGCCACAGCGCGGCAGCGGACAGTAGCTAGGCAGGCGAGAGCGGCGGCGCGGTCTGGTGTAGTGGTGACCGGCCGCTGACCTGTGGGTTCGTCAAGCGGTTGTCTCCTGCGGAGGGTCGGGGGTGGCCGGGTTTGGTGGAACCACGCTGACCTGGTAGCCGAGGCGTTGCAGGGTGGCGATGGAGCGAGCGGCGATGTGCTCGGCGTGGCGGGCCTCACGCCGGTCGTAGAAGTCGGCACCGTCCTCGCGGTAGACCCCGCCCTGAGCCATGATCGCCCAGGCGATGCGCAGCAGGGTGTGCGCGACGGCGGTGGCGGCCTTCTTGGCATGGTCCTTGCCGAAGCGTCGCGCCAGCCGCCGGAAGCGGGCGCCGATCCGGGTTGGGGTTCGGCTGGCAGCCCAGGTCGCCTCTGTCAAGGCGGCCTTGAGGTGCTTGTTGCCCTGGCGGGTCCCGGCTCGCATCCGCTTACCTGCCGATTCGCGGTTCGCCGGCGCCAGGCCGGCCCAGGCTGCCAGCTGTTTTGGGGAGGGAAAGCGGGTCATGTCGCCGCCGGTCTCGGCAACGATCACCTCGGCGCTGCGAAGCCCGATGCCGGGGATGGTCATCAAGCGGCCGATCAGATCGGCATATGGTGCGGCGGTTGTGGCGATCAGAGCATCCAGCTCACCGATCTTTCGGGTGAGGTGGTCGTAGGCGTCCAGATGCAGTTGGGCCATGGCCGCGTGCTCTTCGGTGAAGCGGCCCTCGCAGGCCATTACCAAGTCCTCGGCCTTGTTGCGCAGTCGCCCGCGGGCCATGTCCGCCAGGATGAGCAGCCCGTGCCAAACCTCCCGCCTGCTCGTGCTCTGGAGTGAAACTGGTGGTCAGAGCTAATGTTCCCCGTATGTCCGTCATGATGGATGCTCCCCCCGAAGCGTTAAGATGATCTACCTAGACTCATCTGCCCACAGTGATCGTTCCCACACTTACAGTGATACCCCCAACAAGATCCCCGACAGAGTCAAGCTTAGGTGTTGTGCTTACCAAGGAAGTCGGTGATGAGCTGCAGCCACTCGTCGGTTCGCTCCAGCATCGGCAGGTGGCCAGTAGCGATTTCGGCGAGTTGGGCGCCGGGGATGGTTTCGGCGAGTTGGCGGTGCAGGGCGGTGGAAGTGACCCAGTCGTCGGTGGTCGAGATCACCAAGGTGGGAGCTTTGATACCGGCGAGGTCGTCGCGGACGTCGAGCCGGCTGACGAGGTCGGCTTGCTCGGGGGAGCCGTCGGCTGCGGTGGCGGCGGCGAAGCGGAGGGTCTCCTGCAGTTGCTCGGACGACATCGACTCCAGCACCTGGGTGCCGACGGCCACCATGATCAGGAATTCGGCGAGCAACTCGCGGTCGCCGGACGCGGCGATCTTCCTCCAGACTGAGGAGGCGAGAGCGAGCCGGTTGTCGCGGTACGGGAAAGCGGCGGTCAGGACAAGTGCGGTGACGCGCTCGGGATGGCGGGCGGCAGTGCGGATGGCGACCGAGCCACCGAGGGAGAAACCGGACACGGCGAAGCGGTCGAGGCCCTCTGCGTCGGCGGCGGCGACGAGTTGGTCGGCGAGGTCGTCGACGGACAGCGGGGTGGTGGAGCGGGGGGTGTCGCCGCTGCCGGGATAGTCGATGCCCACGATGGTGTGGCGGGTGGCGAGGCCTTCCAGTATGGGACCGTAGGTGTTGGCCAGGCTGCTGCCGGCGCCGTGGGCGAGGAGCAGCCCAGGGCCGGTGCCGAGGCGCGTGCGGGCGAATGAGGGTTCGGGCAGGTTGCGAGGTGACATGGTCATCTACCTTTCGGATACGTCGGTCGGTGAGGATCTTGGTGTTGATGGGTGGATAGTGCGTGCGGTTACCGGCGCCTGGCCAGGGTGTTCAGGAGGATGCCGTTCCACTTTCCGACCCATGGCCGCGAATGCGGCGGCAAAGTCCACGTCCGCGCCGAGGTGATTGACCCGCTCGATGTCTTGCTCGGCGAAGGTGCGGATGCGCAGGCGCCCGTGCGGCGGCCAGTTGGATCCGCACGTCGATCGGATTGACGGCGACCGCCCGTACGCGGATATGGATCTGACCGGGAGTCGGCTCCGGCGCCAAGACTTCCGGCGGGCTGAGGACCTCTGGCCCGCCGTGGCCGGAGAAGGTGATCGCGGTAGAACATTAGGTACGTCCTGGGAGAGAAGTCGCACACGCATGAATCATTCAGTACGTATGATTTCTCTCCTTTGTATCATACATGGCGTGTGATTATGGGGTGACTTGGATCACACGCTGTGTATGATTTTCCGTTAGAGTTGCTGATATGAAGCAGCCTCTCCACCGCCGTCAGCCGACCTCGAGCAACCCGCGTGTGCAGCGCACCCGCAACCGCGTGCTGGCCATCGCGCGAGAACTGCTACCTGAGGTCGGAGCGGGAGGGCTGACCTACGCCCTTCTGGCCGAGCGGGCAAGCGTCACCCGCCAGACCCTCTACCGGCACTGGCCCACTCGAGCCGCACTGCTCTTCGACCTCATCCTCGAAGGCCCCGACCTCGGCACCTATCCCGAACCGGGCAGCGACGTGCGTGCCGTGGCCACCGCCTGGCTGAAGAGCCTGCGCGCAGGTGTCAGTGTCCCGGCCATGCGCACTGCGGTGCTGACCGTCACCGCCCAGGCTGACCACGACCCCGACAGCGCCCAGGCGCTCGTACGCATCGGCGAAGACCGTCACGCCGCGTTGAACAACCTGCTGGAGCCCGCGGGCGTCAGGATCAGCGACGACGAGTACACCCTGCTGTACGGGCCCGTCCTCGCCCGACTCTTCCTCGACCGCGGCCCGGTCACCGACGCCTTCATCGACGCCGTCGTAAGCCAATGGCTCACGACCCTGCACCCGGGTTCCGCAGTTGGTAGTCACATGTGAGCCCGATATTGAGGGTTGACCTGGAGGAACGCGTGCAGGGCCGTAGAGGGTCGTGTGCTACGCCCTCCGCAGCCAGGTGCTGGTCGGGTCAGGCGGGTTCGAAGACGGAGACCCGGGCTGGTGGCGTGATGGAAAGTGACTGGTAGACGGCTCGTTGTGCGGGTCGTAGCGGGGTGGTGTGGACGACGGTTCCAGCTGGCCCGGCGAGCGTGACTTGGGACAGGCGGGACAATTCGCGGTTGATCCGGGGCCATCTTTGCCCGCATCCGCGTTCGGCGACCCGGGTCAGCAGGAGGGCGAGCCAGCAAATCAGTACGTGCGCGCGGATGCGGTGTTCGAGCCGGTGGACGATGGGCCGGAGCAGCAGTTCGGACTTCATGTCCCGAAATCCTCGCTCCGCTTCGAGGAGGTTTTGTACCCGAGCGCGGCGTCTTCAGTGCTGATGTCGGGGTCTGAAGTGGCCAGCAGGTACTTGCCGTCCAGTCGTTCTTCGGCCTTGACCTTGGCCCGGTCGATCACCAGCCGTCCGTTCTTCTGCTGGCGGATCCACCGCTTGAGCGTGGGGTGGTCGCGCAGCGCGCACTCAGCGCGGACATGGCCGGCCTCGGCCTTCTGGCGAGCCTTGGCGCTCAACTCGCGTCTGGTTTCGCGTTCGCGCTGAGCCTTGATCCGCTCCGGCTCGGCCTCGATCCGCGTGATCGCCTGCTCGCGGTGCTGCTTGTCACGCTGTGTCAATCCCCTCAAATCGTGGAGACGGTTCTATGCCACAGCGGCCCTCAGCAGGGCCGTTGATGCTTGCCGCTTCTCGATCATGTGACGCTCGAATGTGACAGGCGGCAGCCCGTCGTTGGCGCTGTGCCTGCGCTTGACGTTGTAGAAGTCCGCGATCCAGGTCGCGATCTTCAACCGGGCCTCCGCTCGGGTGCGGAAGCGGTGCCGGT